>NZ_OBEL01000009.1 GCF_900215605.1 Cohaesibacter gelatinilyticus
AAAAACAACAAATCAAAACTTTTTCCCGATTAAAATCTCGCACCCAACCAAAACAATAAAAATAACCAACCAAAAAATAGCAAAAATACAAGAAAATAAACGGGATAAAGGCAGACCTTCATATGAAGTAACAAACGAGGAAAAGTGGTGACCCCGGCGCGAGTCGAACGCGCGACCTACCGCTTAGGAGGCGGTTGCTCTATCCATCTGAGCTACGGGGCCAAAACATGCATCAAATAATTTGGCTGACAGCAATCTGATGCTTTACTACCATCTCCTGATTGCAAGAGAAACAGGTCCGTCGTCCGATGTCACATTTTTTTCATAGATCTATTTGTAAACCTCCCGTGCCACCACCATCCATCCAACACCCCATCATTTGCGCTTTCCTGATCGCCTTTGCTCCCTTCGCACCTGTTCATGCGAACGGGATCAAACAGCATCCCTGCTTATCAAAGCTCAAAGTATCCAAATTCCAGTCTGTCAGTGAGGCAAATGCAACTTGGTACCCATTGGGGCTTTTGATTGAACCCCTTGCTACCAAAGAGCTGAATGCAAGCAGGCAGGTTGCGGCGGCCAAATGGTTTACCCGAGAAAAAAGGCCCGCACCTTTCCCGATTATCACAATCTACGGCAATCCAAAGCAAAAAGCGGATCGCTTCGGTCGCAAAGCTCTCCTGCCAATGAAACTGAATGAGAGTTTACAGGAATATCTGCTAAGGCAAGGATTGGCGCGAGCAGATATCAATACTCTTTCTTTGCCTTGCGCAAAACACTTTCTTGAAATCGAAGCGGAAGCCCGCCAGAGCCGCCTTGGTCTATGGGCACACAAGGTTTATCAGTTGCGAAATGCACGCTCGCTCCACCTTTCTGACAAAGTTTCCACCTATCAACTGGTCGTGGGGACGATTAAGTCCATATCTCGAAACCCTAAAAGAATCAGCTATCTGAACTTTGGCAACTACTGGAAAGAAGATTTCACCGTGACGCTCTCGGCCCGCTCACTGAAAATTTGGGAGCAACAAGGTCATTCTTTAGATGAATTAAAAGGGCAGACTGTATATGTTCGAGGGTGGATTGAGAATCGGGATGGGGCGCTGATTCGCATCAAGCATCCGCAACAATTGCAATACGAATTCAAGGATCAGGTCCGTGAAGCGCGATAGCTTGGCCTTATATATGCGACACATTACTCTGGCTGGCACACTTTTATTGCTGGCTGGCTGCCAGACAATTCTGACCAACAATAGTTCATCTGTTGGTGGTGTGTCACCTGCCGTCACTTCGCCTGTGGCATCAGTCGAACGTGAAATTGGTGCACGCGAACATCCGAAGATCATCAAGTCCTATGGTGGGCTCTATTCCAATTCAAAATTGGAAAATATGCTGTCGAAGCTGGTAGGACGCTTGGTTGCAGCATCGCCGGAACCAAGTCGCCCCTATCGGGTTACCATTTTGAATTCTCCATCCATCAATGCATTTGCCCTACCCGGTGGATATCTCTATGTCACTCGCGGTCTTCTGGCGCTTGCCAATGACAAGTCAGAACTTGCGGCTGTACTTGCACATGAAATGGCTCACGTCACCTCACGTCATGCGCTGGAGCGTGCGAAGGCAAAGCAACAGAGTGAACTTGTTTCACGAGCTTTGAAAAATATGGTAGGCGACAAAACCCAAGCTGCGCGTATCAAGGTACAAAATCTGGTCACCCTGGCCAGTTTTTCGCAAGTTCAGGAATTGGAAGCAGACCGGTTGGGAATTGAAACCGCTTTTCGTGCGGGACTGGATCCCTTCGCAGCGGGCCGTTTCCTGAAAAGTATGGGTGCCTATGCGCAATTCCTGACCGGTCGCGCCGATAATGATCCAAAAGCCAACTTTCTATCGTCACATCCGACAACGCCTGAACGCATACAAGCGGCAACCTTTGCTGCGAGACGCTTCTCAGGCCCCAATGTTGGCAACCGGGAGCAGGAGGAATATCTGAATGCTCTGGACGGCATGCTGTTTGGCGATTCCCCTGATGAAGGCTTCGTGCGTGGACGTTCCTATATTCATCCTCATTTGAGAATCGCTTTCACATTGCCCCAAGGATATCGCCTCGAGAATACCTCCAAGGCGGTGCTGGCCGTTGCCAAAAATGGTACAGCTATGCGCTTCGACGGAGTGAGTGTCAGCCGCGACGTGCCTTTGACCAACTATCTGACATCAGGCTGGGTAACAGGCCTTCTGACTGGCTCCATTCGCCAGCAACAGATCAATGGCAATGAGGCTGTAATGGCCACGGCCAAGGCAAAAGGCTGGACCTTCCGGATAGCCGTCATTCGCATCCAGTCAGCAACCTATCGCTTTGTCTTTGCCACCACCAAGCCAAATGCTGCCTTTGAAAGCAATGTTGCGGAAACCTTCCAATCGTTCCGCAAGTTGACTGCCCAACAAGCAATGGACTTCAAACCGTTGACGATCAAAATCATCACGGCCCCGCAAGCAGCGCCCGCCACCACCTATGCTGCACAAATGCAGGGTAGTGATCAGCCAGAACGCCTGTTCCGTCTGCTCAACAACGTATCAGGCAACACACGCATCAAGAAAAACCAACTGGTCAAACTGGTGATTCAACAACGATAGAACGCGCTCTGCCTGCAACGATGCTCAAACAAAAAGCCATGGTCGGTGACCATGGCTTTTTGTTTGGATCTATCCGCAAGGATCAGAATCAGGCGGCAGCTTCCTGTCCGCTTTTGGTCGCGCCACGTCGTGGACTTTTTGCCAAGTTTTTCTCGATCAAATGCACAGCTTCGGTGCCTGACAGCTTCCGAATAGCAGCCACTTCCCGTGCCATCCGGTCCAGAGCTGCTTCGTAAAGTTGGCGCTCGGAATAGGATTGCTCCGGCTGGCTCTCGGACCGAAAAAGATCGCGCACAACTTCAGCAATTGACTGCAGGTCGCCAGAATTGATCTTGGCTTCATATTCCTGCGCACGACGGCTCCACATTGTGCGTTTGATACGGGCTCGACCGGTAACTGTGGTCAAAGCCTTCTCGACGGTTTCTTCATCAGACAGCTTACGCATGCCAACAGAGGCAATCTTGCCTATCGGTACCCGCAAGGTCATCTTGTCTTGCTCGAAATTGATGACAAAAAGCTCCAGAGACAATCCGGCAACTTCCTGTTCTTCGATATTGATGATTTGACCAACACCATGTGCTGGATAGACAATGAACTCGTTAATCTTAAAGCCCTGACGTTGGGTGGCTTTTTTGATGGCCATACGCTTGAAACTCCCGCGTCATCTTGCAAAGCAGTTCAGACGGAACTGCCTTCATAACCGGCGAAATGAGGCTCTTGGAACCCCCTTCTCTGGTCCGGAAAATCGACACACAACCCGAAGGGTTCCGCGCCTTTTCGACATCGTTCAACCAATAAGTCCAGAGGGATATGTGAATTACGCAAAAAGCCATTGAATTGGATGGCAAATGCGCATAAAAAAACTCCTAACGAGGAGCAAACGGACCTTCCCTTATCAGTCGATAGAGGGGAGCATAACATATTTTTGTTGTAATTCCAATGAAAGATGCAATCAATTTGTCATCTTTCGTAAACAGTCCTTGTGATCTTCCTGAAAACAAAGAGAAATCCCGCTCCTGCGAATCCTGCTGCATTGCAGCAAAAGCATTCCTTTTTTAACAACTTCCAATAAACAATGGCCTGACAGGGAACCCCGCAGGCCATTGAATTCTTATGAGATCAATCAACTGGAAACACTCAATCGCCTTCCCCTGGTTCCGGGGAAAGGAATTGCAGCTTGTTTTCAACGCCATCCCATTTATCGGATTCGGGCATTGGATCTTTCTTGACCGTGATATTCGGCCAAATTTCAGAATATTTGGTATTGAGCTTGATCCAGTCTTCAAGACCTGGCTCAGTATCGGGCTTAATAGCTTCCGCCGGACATTCCGGTTCACAAACGCCGCAATCGATACATTCATCTGGATTGATTACCAACCAGTTTTCGCCTTCATAGAAGCAATCAACAGGACAGACTTCTACGCAGTCTGTGTATTTACAGCGAATACAGTTGTCCAAGACGACATAAGTCATTGTGATCTCCACAACAGGTGGTCAGCGGTTGTTTCCGCATATTGGTCTCTCAGCCGATTTGCTATCGCTTTTGGCAAAGCGTTGCAAGGCGTTGCATTGCGTATTATCCGCGCTAGATGAAACAAATTTCCCCAATGTGATCGATCGTCACAATATGGTCTGATAGGGAAAGATTTTGTTACATCTAACAAGCACTCAGAGGGTGATCTTTGAGTTTCCGCAAATCTGGCAAAATAAATACCTGTTATTTCCAGAAAATCCAGAGCACAAACTGCCACACCTGTCAGCGCGGCATATTTGCGCCATGCATCTACAAAAATCAATCCCCGTTTTTGAATCGCATGATCTGTCTGCGATCGCGCTTTGTCGGTCGGCCCGCTCCTGCATCACGTTTATCAACAACAGGTTCCGGTGACTTAGCAGTCTTTTCCACCACCGGAGTCAAATCTTCATAGAGCAATTGCGCCTCAGAGGCAGGTCCTCGCCGTTCTCCAAGCGCGGCAATTTTCAATATGCGAATGCGACTGTCCCGGGCGATGGTCAGTACATCACCCTCCTTTACTCCGAACTTCGCAGCCAGAATCTTTTCACTATTCACTCGCACATGACCAGATCCCACAAGTTTGGCAGCCAGAGTGCGCGTTTTCGCAACCCTGGCATACCAAAGCCATTTATCAATCCGGAGTTTGACGGTTGGGTCCTGCATGGAATGCCCAAACAAGCCCCAAGGCTTATTTGTCCTGTCCCATATTGGCTTTCAGTGCAGCCAATGCAGCAAATGGGGAATCTGGGTCGGCCACTTTTTCCTTGCGAGGTACAGCGGAGCGTTGTGGCTTACGGGATTTCTCGCCAGGCTTACCGCGACCTTTGCCACCTTCACCACGGCCACCATTACGGTTGGAGCCGAATTTGCCCTTGCCAGCATCCTTGAAACCACCTTTGCGCCCAGCAGGGCGAGGACCCTTGCGCTCTCCGCGACCAGCAGGACGCCAGATTTCAAGCCACTTTTCTTCTTCCACTTCAGCTTCAGCTTCTGTGGATGCTTCATCAAGCGTCTCAGCGGACTCAATTTCGGCTTCTGGTGCTACAGCGGCTTCGTCTTCAACCTTTGTTTCAGAAGCAATAGTTTCCTCAGATTTTGGTTCTTCCTCGATTTTGCGGCGTTCAACCCGGTAACCAAGAGACTTTAAAATTGTGGAGAAATCTTCGCCAGCGCAACCAAGCAGGGATGTCATGGCCACTGTTACGGTGAACCCACGCTCCATTGCACCTTCTGGCGGCTCCGGAGATTCTTCACTTGGACGCCAGCTAAGCAGCGGACGAATGAGATCAGCAAGACGCTCCAGAATATCGATACGGACGGCTCGTTTGCCATAAACGCCAAAGCCAACAGTCTTATAAAGCGCTGGCGTGATGCTCTCATCAATCGGAATGGAAGTACGTCCAGAAGCTGACAAAGCCGGTACTTCAACAATTCCAGCCTGATCCAAGCCACCATTCTGCAAGGCCCACATCATAACGAGCAACGTGCTGGGGGCAGGTTTCAGAAGAACAGGAATATAAATATGATAGGCACCAAAGCGTACGCCGAACTTGCGCAGGGAAGCACGGGCATCCTGATCAAGTGCGCGGACATCTTCGGCAACCGAGCGGCGATCCAGAATACCAAGATTCTCGACCAACTGGAACGCCAGACCTTTTGCAATGCCTTCCAGCTCGGCTGTATTGGCCAGATCCACCAATGGCTGAAGCAAAAGATTGATATGATTGGTCAGCCATAAATTGATGCGAGACTGAACCGCATCCAGAGCTGCACCAGTCAGACCTTCATCAGCCAGCACCATCAGGCGCGGGCGCAATGCCTCATCACCTGCAACCAACTTGGCGATAGGAGCACCTTGCCAACGCAACAGACCATCACCAGACAACAGGAACTGGTCATTCGCCGCTCCCGCTATTCTTTCGGATCTGCTTTCGAATTCGACAGACAAGACCTTCTGCGCTGCGGCGCGAATGGCTTTGGCATCCTGGCCTTCAGCACTCACATCGGGCGCAAAGCGAAATCCTTGCAATTGTCCAACATGCTGACCTTCCACCAGCACATCACCGGTAGCAGTAATTTCCGCTTCGAGCATTGCTTTTTCTCTCAGACGTTTCATCAATACACTTGTGCGCCGATCTACAAAGCGCTTGGTTAACCGCTCATGAAGAGCGTCAGACAGACGATCTTCAACAGCTCTGGTTCGTTCTTGCCACAAAAAGGGATCCTCTAGCCACCCCTTTTTATTCGCAATGAACGTCCAAGTTCGGATATGTGCAATTCTATTGGCCAATGTGTCAATATCACCATCCGTCCGATCTGCAAAAGAAAGCTGCGAAGACAGCCATTCTGTGGCCAAATGGCCACGTTTATGCAACTGGGTGAAGACTTTGGCGATCAATTCCGCATGGTTTGTCGGTGCTATCTTGCGATAGTCAGGTACCTGGCACACATCCCATAACAGACGCAGACTGTCTTCTTCTCCAATCTGTCGTCTAATCGTGACATCTTTATAAAGCAATTCCAGCGCTTGTACATCACTGGCAGGCAAGGCTTTCGTCAATCCTTGCCTGTTAGGAACTTCTTCCAAGGATTTGATCAGAGATCGATAGGAAGAAAAATCCAGAATCCGGTTGCGCCATTGCAGTAATTTCAGCGGTTGGAAGATGTGACATTCCAATTGCTCTACCAACTCATCCTCAAAGGGCTGCACGCGCCCGGTCACCCCAAAGGTGCCATCACGCGTATGACGTCCTGCACGCCCGGCCACCTGCGCCAGTTCGGCTGCAGTCAGACGGCGATATTGGAAGCCATCAAATTTTTGCTCGGATGCAAAAGCCACATGGTCCACGTCCAGATTGAGCCCCATACCGACGGCATCCGTCGCAATCAGATAATCCACATCGCCATTCTGAAACAATTCCACCTGAGCATTACGGGTCCGGGGAGAAAGACTGCCCATCACCACAGCGGCTCCGCCCCGCTGGCGACGAACCAGCTCGGCAATGGCATAAACATCATTGACAGAAAAGGTGACAATGGCAGAACGACGCGACAGACGGGATACTTTCTTGGCTCCTGCATAAGTCAACTGCGACATGCGTGGACGCGTCACGATATTTGCATGGGGCAAAAGCTGCTCAATCATGGGCCGCATCGTTTCAGCACCCAACAGCAATGTCTCCTCCCGCCCGCGCAGGTGCAGCAGTCGGTCGGTAAAGACATGACCACGCTCAAAGTCTGCCGCCAGCTGGATCTCATCAATAGCAACAAAGGCGACATCTGCTTTTGCGGGCATCGCTTCGACTGTACAGACATGATAGCGGGCCTTGGCAGGAACAATCCGCTCCTCCCCCGTATGCAGTGCCACCTGCTCCTTACCCACCTTGGCAACAATCTTGCCATAGACTTCACGAGCCAAAAGCCGCAATGGCAATCCGATCAAACCGGAGGAATGTCCCACCATCCGCTCGATCGCCATATGGGTCTTGCCTGTATTGGTCGGGCCCAGAACGGCGGTGATCTTGCCCTTTGCCACATCCAAGTGCGCAGGTGTCAGAGAGGTCTCATCAGACAATTCCACACCAAAAGCCTTGGCAGCGAACTGGTCGATATCATTTTTCTCAGCTTTTGCGGTCATAGCCGGGCGACGAAAATTCTGATCCATCGCTTGCTGCTGATGTTCCTTGGCACGTTCCACCAACCGGGCAGCATCCGGACTGATCTTTGGCTTAACCGGATCAATCTTCAAATTCGCCAATTTTTCAAAAGGAGAGGAAATATCTTTGCGCTTCGTCATCTTATCACTATTTAGGACGTAAACTCATTGAGCGCCCATGACCTTGGGGTGTCTATGTTCAGGCGGGATACATCACATCAGCCGGGTATTGCAAATTCCACCCTCTCTTTGCAAACGTCCTTCAACAAGCTCCAATTTTAACTTTTGGAACGAGTCTGGAACGAATCGGGGCCGAATCGGCGACACCTTTATGTTCTCATTTTGTTTCTAGCACATTTTGTAAGGAATAGTACCAATCCTACCAGATCTTGAGACAAGGCCCAATCAATTCCTTATCAGCAACATCTGATCGTCACCATCCTCTCGATTTTTGTTAATATCTCTGATCCAATCTGAAACAACAATATCTTTTCAAAAAGTTACTCATTGATCGAGAGAAATGATCATCCCCATTAACTTTTTGAACGCAGCGAGAACAAACTCGGCACGAATCATTGACCAATACAAGTTCATAATTTGTTCACACTAGATTTAGATGACTTTGTTCAAAAGCCTACGAAATATCGATAGCTTGATTAACCAGTTCAGCTAGATATCAGAACGCTACTACAAGCTCATTAACCATTGATCCCATTTTGGGACACATTTCCTCTCAAGGTTATTCGACGCTTGTGCGTCGGCCTGCAGGGGCACGGACCATCCCTGTCGATATGCTTATCATCTCGTTTAAGCTCGATGGCGTATCTTGTAAGCTGCGGTCGCTTATCTGATTCCGGAGGAAGCGCGACGCTTCCGCCGAATTCTTTTATCCTTGAGAGATTGCTTTGGGAAAAGACACCAGAAAAGGAAATCCTTCCTTTTCTGACGGACGATACGCATTAAAGTGCGCGCCCGTCTCGAGCTTTGATCGCAAAATCAGGAATAGCGTTAAGATAAAAAAGGGACCCGAAGGTCCCTTCAATCTCAAATTAAATCGGAGAACTAATCAGTTCACTTGCCAATTTCTGGCTTGCAACACCAGACGACCGACCATGGTGCCGATCTGCAAGCGATAGACAGCAACGACTGGTTCATTACCAACTGGTACGAACCAGACTTCCAAATCCTTGTTTCTTTCCATGAATTTGGTGCTTTTCTTATTCGGACGATGCCCCGCAACAAAGCGCAACCGTGCACCGCATTTGGTTACGGGACCTGTATATCCCTTTTTGTTGCTGGCCCGCACATCCTGCTTACCTTTGTAATAAAGCTCGATATTGTAACGCCAACGACCGTCAAACATGCGAACCGTGCGATTGCAGACGCTCTTGCCAACACGATCCTTCAAAGACTTGGTCGATAGTAACAGGCCGCTTAGCGGATCAACAATACCGCGTGTATGAACTCGCTTCAAAGGAATCCGATCCGAGACCTTGGATGGCGGAGGAGATGCAGAGAAATCCTTCACATTGCCGGAGCGCATGGCGATCTGCACGACATTGCGAATTTTGTTTTCCTTGGAATTCAAAGCATAGGAACTTGGCATCAGCTTGTCGCCGCGAAAGCGGCCCTTACTGACAGCACGGCCCTTGCTATCAATGAACATACGAGACACACCTGAGGTTTTGGCAAACCCGTCAATCGTATAATTCCGACCTTTGATCGTTGCGCTGACGCCGCCCTTGCCAACCGGAATCCCGGCGATGGACATACCAAAACTGGCTTTGACGTCAGCAGCATTGGCAGAAACTTCCTGCCCTATCCATGCCAGTCCTGCAACCAGCATGGAACAAACCAGCCTTGCAGATCGCATCTCCATCTTGGAGATGTTAATTGCGGATTGACGTGCATATTCATTTCGGGCCATTTGTTGCATCTCGACTCTGGCTGATTTGGCAGCCGCAAATTGATTGATCAAACCCATAAAAACCCCCAATGTCGCCAGTGAGCGGTATGCCTGCAAAGCGGCAACGTCTTATCCAATCTTCCAAATAATAAAGACTGGCAACAGACCCCGAATTATAAAACCCGAGCCCCCACAACGCCATTTTCTACTTGCCTCAGTTTTCCCTCAATATGGTTAACAATTTGCACCCTGCCGGATATAAGGGCGATAATAAGGCGAATTTAAGGGCTCATCTGTTACAAGGCTACGTGCCATAAGCAGGCAGCCCACGAACACGCGTCTGCAACCATTGAATATTGATGGTCCAGATTCGGTCACTTGCCATTTATCAAGACCGGATTCGTGTAACAGATTCAGTCACCGGAAAAGAAAAACTGACTATATTCACCGCTTTTCCAATGATTCTGCGCCAAGAGAGCCCAAGACTCACTTGACTGGCCGTCCAATGATCACTATACCGAGGCAACTTTCCATCAGGCTGCGCCCGGCGCATCCGGTTGGATACCTGAATTCATTTGCACGGACGCCTGTTGGCGTCCGAATAAGTTTGTGAGGTACTCCCATGGCACGGCGCTGTGAATTGACCGGCAAAGGCGTACAGTCCGGTAACAATGTGAGCCACGCGAAAAACAGAACTCGTCGCCGTTTTCTGCCTAACCTGGTCAACGTGACCCTGTTGAGCGAAACTCTCGGCACCGGTGTCAAGATGCGCATCAGCGCTCATGCACTGCGTTCTGTTGAGCATCGCGGTGGCCTTGATGCATTCTTGGCAAAAGCGAAAGATGCCGAACTGTCTACTGGTGCTCTGGCTATCAAGCGTAAGATCGAAAAGGCTCAGGTAGCTGCTTCTTAAGACGCACTTAAAAGTCGATATTTCAAAAGCAGCGCCTCATGGCGCTGCTTTTTTTCTGACCGATCACAGTGGGCTATTCTCCCGCTTGTGACAAACAAGGAGAGTGACATATGGTTGCTTCCCGCAATGGCCTCATCCTGGCCACTCTGGCAATGGCGCTGACCGTTGTTGCCTCAAACTATCTGGTGCAGTTTCCATTCGCACCTTTGGGCTTGCAGGATCTTCTCACCTGGGGTGCCTTTACCTATCCAATTGCCTTTCTGGTGACCGATCTGACCAATCGCAAGTTCGGTGCGCACTCGGCGCGCAAAGTGGTCTTCGTTGGCTTCGCTCTTGCTGTTATCTGGTCCATCTGGGTCGCAACACCGCGCATTGCAATTGCCTCTGGCACCGCCTTTCTCACGGCGCAATTGCTAGACATCTTCGTCTTCAACAAGCTTCGTGAAAGCCGTTGGTGGCAGGCTCCTCTGATCTCATCTTTCCTAGGCTCAAGCCTTGATACCTTGCTCTTCTTTGGCATGGCCTTCGCAACCAGCTTTGCACTTCTGGATACCAGCTTTGGCATGCAGGCAGATGCTTTTCCCTCTGACACGGCCCCCTTCCTTTTGATGGAAGCTGTACAGGCGCCACGCTGGATCAGCTGGGCCATCGGTGACTATGTCGTCAAGCTGCTGGTCTCACTGGCCATGCTTGCCCCTTATCGCGCTCTGATCAACCGTTCTGACAAAACCGACAATATGGCTGCGGCCTGATCTCAATCGCGCGCAAAAAAGCCGACATCTTTGTGAATGCCGGCTCAGTATGTAGTCTCACAGATGAGGCCACATACTCACCTTCTGTCCCCGCAGACAGATGAAGATAAGCGGGAGTTAAAAAGCAGCAACTATCTCTCGCTTATCTTTTCTACACTCTCTTCTCAATTCTTTCACTGAGCAAGGCTGAATTGCAGCAAAAGTGTCCGCTGCAGGCTATTGAAATTATCATCTGATATGAGCGTCAGAATAGAAGACCCGTCCGGCATCGACTGAACCGCCAGACCTTCGATATTATCCAGTTCATAACGCAAATCCCCACGAAACAGGGTCTCGATATTGGAAATAGTGCCAGGTAGAAGATTTTTAGCCAGAATGCGACGCAGCTGAATTTTCAGTCCACCCAGAAACGAAAAAGACCGCTCGACGATCACCAAATCTCCGTTGGCAAGAAAAGCCGCATCCGTTGGCCTCAAATTATCCACCTGCGGCATGGTGAAAGCATGATAGACACCCTGTTTGAGGATCCAGCCACGAACCGTCTTCTTGGTCACATTCTCTGAGAGAATGACCACAGATCCGGCATGGGCACTACCATCTGGCCCAACAGCAATGGATTCGAACCCTTTATTACCCTTGTTCAAACGGGCAATCGCCTTACCCGGAAAGAGGGTCTTGCCAAGAGATAGCTTGCCGGAAGAATTCGGGTGATAAATTGCCAGCCTGTCAGAGCCTTCGTAGCTTACCCAGATTCGGTTTCCGACTATATCAAGTCCTTCGGAGTCTCTCTTGAAATATCTCTTATCCTTGGCCACTGGCGGCAACTTGTTCATACGCGCCTGATCAATTCCAATCGGGCGCCCACCTGAAAGCATCAACCGCGCGCTTACATACCGCCCTTCATCAGAGATGGCGACAAATCGATCTGCCGACTGCCATGAGAAACCGGACAAACCACCAAACGCCTCATTATCAGGACTGGTTAGTTCCAATCCGCCGATGAATTGCAACTTACCGAAAATATCGCGATCTGGCTGCAAACGATCAAAATGAGAGATCACCTCCGATTGGATGGTAAAAGGCGTAGCCTTCGTATCTGCTACCAAACCAAAACAGAGCATCAGAGCAGATAAGATCGACTTCAGAAAACGAGCAGACAAGGAACGAACTTTCAACAAACAAGGCTTTCCTGCAAAAAATGGTGCCGCACCTGATCACTCAGTCGTGGCACCATTATGGCAATAAAATTGCTGAAATCAAAATTTCATTCGCCAGCGTTAACGCCGTGAGCGAACCCGACCCGCACCTTTTTCCCATCGCATATCGGAAACATTTTCATCAAACATTTCCGCCAGTTTCTCGGTCATCGCACCACCCAGCTCTTCTGCATCAATGATGGTCAAAGCACGTTTGTAATAGCGGGTCACATCATGACCGATACCAATCGCCAGCAGATTGACAGGAGAGCGATTTTCAATTTCCTCAATCACATCGCGCAGATGCTTTTCAAGATAATTGCCCGGATTGACTGACAAGGTGGAATCATCCACCGGTGCACCGTCTGAAATCATCATCAGGATCTTGCGTTGCTCGGGCCTTTGCAGCAAACGTTTATGCGCCCAATCCAGCGCTTCTCCATCTATATTCTCTTTCAGCAAGCCTTCACGCATCATAAGGCCTAAATTCCGCCGTGCGCGACGCCATGGACTATCCGCAGACTTATAGATAATATGGCGCAAATCGTTCAAACGACCGGGATTGGCTGGCTTTTCTGCCTTCATCCATGCCTCGCGGGATTGCCCGCCTTTCCACGCCTTGGTGGTGAAGCCCAAAATTTCGACCTTCACATTGCACCGCTCCAACGTACGCGCCAGGATATCGGCGCATGTAGCAGCGATGGAAATTGGACGCCCGCGCATGGACCCCGAGTTATCGATCAGCAAGGTCACGACGGTATCGCGAAACTCGGTGTCACGCTCCCATTTGAAGGAAAGCGGGCGCATCGGGTCGGTCACTACACGGGTCAGGCGTGCCGTATCCAGCAAGCCCTCTTCCAGATCAAAATCCCAACCACGGTTCTGTTGAGCCAGCAACCGGCGCTGCAAGCGGTTGGCAAGGCGCGCCACAACGCTGTGCAAATTCTGCAACTGTTTGTCGAGCTGCGCGCGCAAGCGATCCAACTCGGCAGCTTCACACAATTCCTCGGCGGAGATAATCTCGTCAAAAGCCTTGCTGTAGACCTTGTAGCCACTTTCAGGTTCATTGCGACCATAATCCTTGGGCTGCAGCGTCTCACCGCTCTCATCACCCACTTGATCATCAATATCCTGCATGTCTTGCGAGAATTGTTCTTCCGACTCACTCTCGCCTGCTTCCATTTCTTCGGCAGATTGTTCCGCCTGCTCTTCTTGTTCCTGCTCGCCGCTGTTTGCATCTTCCGATGTCTGATCCTGCTGTGCATCTTCGTTATTGCCGCTATCAGTATCGTCTGAATTCTCGTCACTATCTTCCGGGTCGCCCCCCATGTCATCGGCGACATCCAGATCAGCCAGCACCCGGCGCAAACGACGGGCGAAACGGGCCTGATCGTTAATATCCTCTTCCAGCTTCTCCAGGCTGTCACCAGCCATTTGCTCCACCCAGTCACGCCATTGTGTGACCAGATTCTGGGCAGACGGAGGAATAGGCATACCTGTCAGACGCTCGCGAACCAGCAACGACAACACATGATCAAGTGGAGCTTCTTCCGGGCGCGAACTGTCAGGTGGCGCAATACGGCTATAGCGATCTTCCAGCATGGCAGAAACATTGCTTGCCAAGCCTTCCATCTGCCGGGCACCAATGCTTTCAACGCGAGCAAACTCCACCGCATCAAACACATTTTTTGCGCGTGACCCTTCGGGTGCGTGTTTGGCATGCACTTGAGAATTGTGACAAGCGACCCGTAAAGCGAGCGAATCCGCCTGCCCTCGCAGAATAGCAGCTGCTTCCGGGCTTAACTTGCGCGGGGGTTCGGGCAACCGGACCTGCCCCTGTGTCAGAATTGGCCGATCGGCAGAAAAATGCACCTCAAGATCCACATGTCCGGCAATTGCCTTCAATGTGCCTCCCACCGAACGCTTCAAGCGCTCATTGGGCTCTATCTGACCATGCAATTTGTGATGCGGCTTGCCTGACATCGAACCTAACTCTCCGGAACGTCTAACAACAAAGCGAGTGGAATGGAGCGGAAGCTGCCTGCCTTAGCTGACAGCAACATTCAATGCAGATTCCGGCAGTTCTTCGCCAAAGCAGCGCTGATAGAATTCCGCCACCAAAGGCTGTTCCAGCTCATCGCATTTGTTCAAGAAAGTCACACGGAAGGCAAAGCCAATATCGCCAAAGATGTCAGCATTCTCACCCCAGGTGATAACGCTGCGCGGGCTCATCACGGTGGAAAGATCGCCATTCATGAAGGCATTACGGGTCAGGTCTGCAACACGTACCATCTTGGACGCAACATCATCGGACAGGGTCTTGACCTTGGCACGAACGATCCCGACTTCATTGTCATGAGGCAGATAATTCAGTGTGGTGACAATGGACCAACGATCCATCTGGCCCTGGTTGATCTGCTGGGTACCATGATACAGACCGGACGTATCGCCCAAACCAACGGTGTTGGCAGTCGCGAACAGGCGGAATGATGGATGCGGACGGATCACGCGATTTTGGTCAAGCAGGGTCAAGCGACCTGCCACTTCCAGAACACGCTGAATCACGAACATTACGTCAGGGCGACCGGCATCATATTCATCGAATACCAGAGCCACATTATTCTGCAATGCCCACGGCAGGATACCATCACGGAATTCCGTGATCTGCTTGCCATCTTTAAGAACGATGGCGTCCTTGCCCACCAGATCGATCCGAGAAATATGGCTATCCAGATTCACACGGACACAAGGCCAGTTCAAACGGGCTGCAACCTGCTCGATATGAGAGGATTTCCCCGTGCCGTGATAACCTGAAATCATCACACGACGATTATGGGTGAAGCCTGCCAGAATCGCCAAGGTGGTTTCACGATCAAACAGATAATCCGGATCAAGATCTGGCACATGATCACTGGCTTTGGAGAAAGCCGGAACCATCAAATCCACATCCAGACCAAAAACCTCCCGAACAGAAACTTCGGTATCAGGCATATTGGCGATTTCTTGACTCATGTGATTCATTTCATTGCTCTGGGTAACATTTCGCCTGCTCCCATTCCGAGCAGCTTTCAAATATCTGCAATGGGTAGGCGAATAGGAAGTGGGTCATTCTTTGAGCGGCAACTTAATCCAAACAACGCCTAAAGTGAAACATAATCCGCTATTGATTAGATATTTTGATCAGTCACCGTGACTTTGAAACATCATTCAGCGCAATTTGAGATCAAAGGCATAAAGAAAATGCCGCAATATCAACATCTGTGATCTTGCGGCATTCAAAAGTCAAATCGAGTAGCATTTCTATCAGGCGTATCCGCCAGCTTTGAGCGTGTTATAGGCAGCAATAACCGCCTGCAAGCGCTCCTCGCAAGCGCGATCACCCTTGTTCAGATCAGGATGATTTTCCTTCAGAAGCCGCTTATAAGCACGCTTCACATCGTCATTGGAGGCGGGGAGTTCCAGACCCAGTGTCGCAAATGCCTTGGCTTCCAGCGGGCGCAGTTTGCGGGTCTGGGTAGAATGACGAGACCTGCGTCTTTCCCGCTCGGCGGCCCGCTGGCGATGACCATCGGAAAACCCGCTGGCTTCCCAGCTTTTGCCGCGTGTCTCTCCTGCCTTATGGGTTTCATTTCCCCAGGCATTCACCCCCATTTTCCAGGTCGGACGCTCGCCAGTTGCAGTATCTTTGGTCAGATCTGCGGTTTCGTCGTCGTCCATCCCGGAGAAATAGTCGTAGTTCACATTGAATTCTCGCGCATGAGCAGCGCAGAAATTGTGGAATTCTTTTGGGCCGCCACCACGTTTGGGAGCCTTGCAGCCACCTTGTTTATCACAGCCGGGCCATTCGCATTTTTCCGCTTGTTCTTGCTTTTTGCGACGTTCGACCGCAGGCTTGATGCGAATCGAGTCGAAGAGTTTCGAGTCCAGTTTCATCTATCTAGTTTTGTTCCCGCAACACCAGTTTCTAAGGGCGACAAATCACCCAGGAAATTAAAGTCCAACAATTCACCACTGTTAGCCATGACCGTCAAGCATACAATCGAGAAAAAACTCAATCATCAACTACAGCCTGACTTCCTTGAAGTCATCGACGAATCTGAAAAGCACCATGGCCATGGTGGCTGGCGCGAAGGAGGGCAAACCCATTTCGCCGTCAAAATCCAAGCCAAAGCATTTACAGATCTGTCAAGAGTTCAGGCTCACAGATTGGTCCACGAAATCATAGCCGAAGAATTGGCAGGTCCTGTCCATGCCCTTCGTCTTGAGATCATCAAACCCTGACATCAGCCTTGAAGACACATAGTCTATCACAAACAAGACAATGATGGTAATTTTTGCTGTCTGGTTCCCGATACCAAAAATAAACTGTACCAATCTGCTGGTCAGCGAACCGGCGTCACGCGCAAAGATGTAATTCGATTGCGCTCCTTGCGCAACACACGAAACCGGAAGTTATAGAAAGTAAAACCTTGTCCTGGCTCGGGAATTTGCCGAGCCTCATGGATAACCAATCCAGCAATCGTGGTCGCCTCTTCTTCCGGCAGGTTCCAGTCGAAGGCACGGTTCAAATCACGAGTCGGTACTGATCCATCGACAATTACGGACCCATCAGGTTCAGTCTTAACACCTTTCATGTCGATATCATGTTCGTCAGAGATATCACCGACAATCTCCTCGATGATATCTTCCAGCGTGACAAGCCCCATCACTTCGCCATATTCATCCACCACCAGCGCAAAATGGCTTTTGCGTTTCAAAAAGGCATTGAGCTGCGCTTTCAGATTTGTGGTGTCAGGCACGAACCATGGCTCGATGGCCTCACCCATGATATCGAGTTTTGAGACATCACCTTTTACACGTGCCAAGGCTCGCAACAGATCCTTGGCATGCAGAACACCTACGAAATTATCCTGCTCGTCCTGCCAAAGCGGAATACGTGTATAGGGGCTTTTCAACACCTGCTCGACAATGGCTTCCGCGCCCTCATCAATATCAATGGACAACATATTGGTGCGATGAACCATGATATCTTCGACATCCAATTCTTCCAGATCCAGCAAACCGTCAAAACGGTCACGGTCATCCTTGACCACACTGCCTTCCATATGCAGCAGATCCACGGCACCGCGCAGTTCATCCTGACCGGACAGGATCGGTGTATTTTTGGTATCGACACCAAGCAGACGAAGCAAACGTACCACAACCCATTCCACAGCAATCACAAAAGGTCCGAACACCAGCGTAATCACACGCACGAAGGGAGCAACACGCAGAGCAAAGGAATCGGGGTTGGAAATCGCCCAGGTTTTGGGCAGCACCTCTGCAAAAACCAAAACCACCAGCGTCATGACAAGCGTGGCATAGACCACACCAGCTTCGCCAAACAAAACCAGGAACAGGCTGGTTGCCAGAGCTGAAGCCAGAATATTGACCAGATTGTTGCCGAGCAAAAGCGAGCCAATCAGGCGCTCACGCATCTGCAGGAGCTGATTGACCACCTTGGCTCGTTCTTCACCGCCTTTTTCCTTCTGACGCATACGAGCACGCGAGGCAGCGGTCAAAGCCGTTTCAGAGCCGGAGAAGAAACCGGAAATGGCAATCAAAACCAGTATGGCTATTAGCGTGAACCACAAAGTCGCTTCCATTTTCCACTTTCTCCAGCATGTCAGATGGCATCAAAGACCAAATCAATCCCGCACATAGTGATTTGCAGGCAATTATGCCAGTTTCTCGGTCAAGAAATCCTTCACGGCCACCGGATCAACACTTTTTTCGACATAGGATTGGCCAAGGCCGCGGGTCAGAATGAAGGTAAGATTACCACGAGAGACTTTCTTGTCCTGGGCAATGAAGTCCATCAGAAGCTCTGCGTTTGGCTTTTGTCCCGGAATTTCATCAATGCCTGTTGGTAGACCCACATCCTTCAGATGCGCAATTACACGGTCGGTCACCGCAGGATCGCACAAGCCCAGGCGCACAGAAAATTCATGCGCCAGCACCATACCGATCGCAACGCCTTCCCCATGCACCAGACGCTCAGCGTCATATTCTGCCATGCCTTCCAGCGCATGACCAAATGTGTGACCCAGATTAAGCAGGGCGCGCTGACCATTTTCCAGCTCATCAGCCGCAACAACGTCGGCTTTTGCCTGACAGGAGCGAGCGATGGCTTCTTCTCTCGCTGAGCCACCAGCAAACACATCCTGCCAGTTTGCCTCAAGCCATACAAAAAAATCAGGATCATTGATAAGGCCATATTTGGCCATTTCTGCATAGCCCGCAGCAAAATCACGACGCGGCAAGGTATCCAACACCGCCGTATCGGCCAGAACCAAGCTTGGCTGATGGAAAAGGCCAATCAAATTCTTGCCGTGGCCGCTATTGATGCCGGTCTTGCCACCGACAGAGCTATCGACCTGTGACAGCAATGTGGTTGGAATTTGCACAAAGCGCATGCCACGACGAATAATGCCAGCAACAAAGCCAGCCAGATCCCCAATAACACCGCCACCAAGCGCAATTACCAGATCGCCGCGTTCAAGGCGGGTATCCAAGACCGCATCACAAGCGAAGGTCAGACCATCATAGCTTTTGGTCTTCTCACCTGCAGGCAGTTCGATGGCATGATACTCGACGCCTGCCTTGGAGAGAGAGGCTTCAACTGTCTCCAGATGCAGACCGGCAACTGTGTTGTCCGTGATGATGGCTGCTTTGGCTCCAGGAAAGAGAGAGGTAAACTTTTCACCAATCTTGGGCAGAAGATCGCGGCCAATTTCAATATCATAGCTGCGATCGGCCAGTTCTACGCGCACCAAGCGGCAATTTTCGGCTTCCGCCACCGACCTATGAGACATTTCTTCTTCCTCAATCCTGGCAATCATATTATGCGCTTGATCCCATCCTTGGAAGATGGACCAATTTCGCAATATTAAGACGGGTTGGCTTTCACATAGTCTTCCAAAGCATCGACCACAGCCCCCACAATGGCCTCATGTGGCACATCACGTGACATGACCGTCAGATCGGCCTCGGCATAAACCGGATAACGCTCATCGATCAGACGATGCATTACCCCTTCCGGATCCGGATCTTGCAACAAAGGTCGATGAGACCGACGGCGAACCCGTTCCATCAAAATATCAAACTCGGCCTTCAGCCACACAGAAACCCCGCGCCCCTTGACGGTCGACCGGGTTTCCTCATTCATCCAGGCTCCGCCGCCCGTGGCCAGAACATGGGTTCCTTGCTCCAGCAGGCGAGCAATGACTTTCTTCTCACCATCGCGAAAATGTGCTTCTCCATGCTGGGAGAAGATTTCAGCCACGCTCAAATTGGCAGCCGCTTCAATCTCGTGATCTGCATCACGGAAAGGGATGGACAATCTCTTGGCCAAGCGCCTGCCAATCGTGGTTTTGCCAGCTCCCATCAAACCAATCAGAATGATGGGGCGACCATTAAGGGCTTTCACCAAAGCAGCTTCCTGCTCCGAACCTGACAGCTTTTTAGACACCACGCTGTTCTGTCCTTACCTTCAAAAACAATCTCGCCCTCTCATTGGCTGGTTTGCAGCCCACCTGTCAAGCAAGCAATCGAACAGATTGCCTCCATTCAGCCAATCGAGAAGAAGGAAGAGGAAAAAAATGGCATTTTTAAATCAAAGGATGCTATGTAAAAGCTATTAACCTCAATTGATTTCGGTCCACAAGAGGGATGCAATGCCATCTATTGTGAAATTTCTTCTCATCCTTTTGTTCCTTGCCGGTGCTGGATATGCGGGCATGTTTGCCCTTGCCAATTTTGTCGAACCGCAACCGAAGGAAATGACCATCCGCATTCCTGCCAAAGATCTGCGATGATAACATCCAACGATCCGTCATCAACCCCATAAACGGGCTTCCCAAAGAGACGTCTCTTGGCCAATTCTGATCTCAGGCTCATCAAACTCTATCTCGATATGCTCAGTGCCGAACGCGGGGCGGCGTTGAATACACTGGATGCCTATCGACGAGATCTGGAAGATCTATCTGATTTCCTGTCCCGTCGGAAAAGCAATTTTGAACAGGCAAATTCGGATCATCTACGCGATTTTCTCGCAGATTTGAGTGTTCAAGGCATTGCCGCTTCCAGTGCAGCCAGAAAACTCTCTTCCCTTCGTCAACTCTTCCGCTTTCTCTATCGCGAAGGGATGCGTGAAGATGACCCCTCCACATCCTTGCAGGCTCCCAAACGTCACCGGCCCTTGCCCAAGATTCTGACCATTGAAGAAGTGGATCGACTGATTGAGGCTGCACGCTTCAATGCCAGTCTGGAAGGCCCGACGCCCAAACGCCAAATTCGCGCACTGCGTCACTATGTTTTGCTGGAAGTCCTTTATGCCACTGGTTTGCGGGTCTCCGAACTTGTTTCACTTCCTGCCGCTGCCGCTCATCAAGATGCGCAATTTCTCTCCGTTATCGGTAAAGGCAGCAAGGAACGATTGGTACCGCTCTCTGATCGGGCAAAGGATGCCATGATCCACTATCAGGCAATGCTCGCATCCCAACTGAAAGCCAAGGGCACCACAGAGGACAAGAAGTGGCTCTTTCCATCCTTTGGCAAGAGCGGTCATTACACCCGTCAGGCCTTTGGTCGTGAGCTGAAAAGTCTCGCTGATGATGTCGGGCTGGACGCAAAATCCGTCTCACCTCATGTATTGCGCCATGCCTTTGCCAGCCATTTGCTGCAAAATGGTGCCAATTTACGCATGCTGCAAAAACTGCTCGGCCATGCCGATATTTCCACCACTCAGATTTATACCCATGTCATGGATGAGAAGCTGCGCGAGCTGGTGGAACAGCATCATCCACTGGCTTCAAAAGCACAAAAATCTTGAAGTGCCACAATTTCTACACAAATAAGGACAATGAGCCCCTTGATCCTGACTGACGCTTTAACTCTAACGGGCAAATACGACAGGATTGCTTGACACAGCGATGACAAAGGTTCAGGGTCGCGCCAATCTTGGCAAGCGCCCCGTTCATCACGAGACGCGCTACCGAAAAGCCCTGCAAGGGGGGCTAAAAAAGAGAGACATCGGACAAACCGACTATGCATAGCTATCTGGAATTTGAAAAACCCGTTGCCGATCTCGAAGGCAAGGTACAGGAATTGCTCTCCATGCAAGAAAATGGGGAAGCGGTTGATGTAGGCGATGAAATCTCTCGCCTGCAGGCAAAAGCGCAAAGCGCCATGGTCGATATTTATGCCAATCTCACCCCTTGGCACAAAACCCAGATCGCACGTCATCCGGATCGTCCGCATTTCCGCGAATATGTCAATCAGCTGATCGAAGAATTCACCCCCTTGGCTGGTGATCGCAAATTCGCCGATGACGAAGCCATTCAGGCTGGCTTTGGCCGCTTCGAAGGCAAACCCGTAGCCATCATGGGCCACGAAAAAGGCCATGATACCGAAAGCCGTCTGCGTCATAATTTTGGCATGGCTCGCCCGGAAGGCTATCGCAAAGCTGTTCGCATCATGGAATTGGCCGAACGCTTCAATTTGCCGCTCATTACATTCGTTGATACAGCAGGTGCATATCCCGGCATTGGCGCGGAAGAGCGCGGGCAGGCAGAAGCTATTGCACGCTCGACTGATGCTTGCCTTGCGATGAATACCCCCAATGTATCCTTGATCATTGGAGAAGGTGGTTCTGGTGGTGCAATTGCAATCGCTGCAGCCAACAAGGTCTTCATGCTTGAGCATGCCATCTATAGCGTGATCTCTCCGGAAGGTGCAGCCTCCATTCTGTGGCGCGATTCAACCCGTGCTCAGGACGCTGCCACATCCATGAAGATAACCGCACAGGATCTGAAAGAATTCAAAGTCATCGATGATATCGTTGGTGAGCCTGTTGGTGGGGCCCATCGCAACCCGGAAAGCGTCATCGCACAAGCTGGCAGCTTGATTTCCAGCGCACTAGCCGAATATGAAGGCATGTCCGCTCAGGAAATCCGCAAGGCGCGGCGTGATCGTTTCCTGGCCATTGGCCGTACTTTGTAAAAAGCAAAAGATTGACTAAATGATCATCTTTCTGATGGATCATGACTACATACAAAGGCGATGCAGTGCATCGCCTTTTTTGCTTTCCAATCGCAATTCTTCCGTAAAATCAAGGCTTAATGGCTGCCCTAATTTTGCCCTTACTGCCCACTATCACTGTGCGTTGGGTTGGGCACGGTAACAGACTGTCAATCTGTTTACGTTACGCTTCGTTAAGAATAAACTCGGCATCAAACCGGGCATGTAGATCAGTAAGCAGGCGAGTGAATGCTTAAAAACCGCAAATGGCAAAGTTTAGCAACAACAGCATTGCTGTTGACCCTTGCAGCTTGTAACGCCGAACAATGGGGCGACAACAAGCATCTTCAGCCACTGAGCAGCAAGATCAAATCCGAGATCAAGGATATTGGTTCCACCAAAAATGCGCCGCTCTATATCCGTATTTTCAAAAAAGAAGCGGTTCTGGAAGCTTGGAAACAGAAAAAAGATGGCACCTATGCCCTGCTGAAGACCTATCCCATTTGCGCTTATTCTGGTGAGGTGGGTCCAAAGAAGAAGGAAGGTGACCGTCAGGCGCCGGAAGGCTTCTATGCCATCACTCCTGGCCAGATGAATCCGAATTCCAGTTATTATCTCTCTTTCAATCTTGGCTATCCGAACAAGTTTGATCGCTCTTATGGCCGTACCGGCAAACATTTGATGGTGCATGGTTCCTGCTCATCCCGTGGCTGCTATGCCATGGAAGATGAGCCAATTGCAGAAATTTACGCTTTGGGTCGTGAAGCCTTTGAAGGAGGGCAACGCTCTTTCAAGGTCCATGCCTTCCCGTTTCGCATGACACCAGAAAACATGGCCAAACATCGCAAGAGCGAACATTTCCCATTCTGGGTCAATTTGAAAAATGGCTATGACCATTTTCAGGTGACCAAGAAACCACCCAATGTGGAAGTCTGCAACCGTACCTATGTCTTCAACCCACAAGGCGGCGGAAGTTTCAACGCCCAGGGACCCTGCCCGGATTATACCATCGAACCAAGTTTGATGGCTGCCCTGCAGTCAAAGCGTTCGGCTGAGGAAATCCAGTTCCAGAAAGCCATCAGGGCACTAGAAGAAAAAGCAGCTGAAAAACAAGCGGATGATCTGGAAACGATTGCGGATGCTCAACGCGATATTCTGACTCGGCGCAAGCGCATTTCTGAGGGCAAAAATCCCGATGGCTTCATTGCGGGCCTGATACAGGGAAATCCAACAACACCTGGATCAACTGCCCCTACAGTGGCCTCACAAGCTCCTGTTTCTGGCCAGGCTGTTCCAGCATCTGCTCAGACACCAGCTCAGCCAGGTGGCGTCAGCGGTTTCTTCGAATCCATCTCTTCAGGAATTTCCAATCCGTTCAAGAAGACACCACCCGCACCTGTGGCCACGCCTGCAGCAGAAGCCGTGACACTTCCTGCAACACCGAAGCCCAAAAGCTAGCCACCGGTTACAATCCGACTGATCAGACAAATTTGCGGAAAAGTCTTGTTTCATCAAACAAGGCTTCAAGCACCTGCATCCGATCCTTGGTATCTCCCCAGTTTTCGGTTTGCACTGCTGCAATCATGGTCTCGATTACGAACATTATGACCACCGAGCTATCCCATGCCGACGGCACTTCAATTCTGCAATTAAAACAATAATCTGCCACCTCGGAAACCGGCGAACTCCATTGATCGGTGAACAGAATCACCTGAACACCGCGATCCCGCGCCATCTGCGCAAGTTTTCGGATATCACGCTCATAGCGACGAATATCGAAAATGACCAATACGTCGCCTTCTTTCATATTCAAAACATAATGCGGCCAGGCATTCGAGTTGGACGCAATCAATGTCACGTCCTGTCGGATCACTTGCATATGGGTAAAAAAGTAATCTGCCAATGCTCGCGATATGCGTCCGCCCACTATGTGAACAGAACGTTTTGTATCTGCCAGAAGGTTGGCCGCATTATCAAAATCATCGACGTCGATCTGAGCAAGGGTCTGGCGCATATTCTGCATTACAGAATCAGCGAAACGATTGAGTATATGCGTATCCGGTGCCGCCTCGCTCCAGCGATCATGCTTGGCAATCGGGTCCGAGATCTTGGCTTCCAGTTCGCTATGCAAGCAGGCCTGAAATTCGGGATATCCCTTGAAGCCCAGCTTCTGAACCATCCGAGCGACAGTGGGTGTTGAGACCTTGGCATTCTCAGCCAGCGTCGTAATACTGCCAAGACCCGAAACCGGGTAATTTTCCAGCAAGCAATTTGCCAACTGACGCTCAGCGCGGGTCAGGTCATCAAAATTATTACGCAGCAATTCCGCGATGGTTTTTGAGCGATCAGACAAAAGGCTCCTCGCTTTCCGAGTTGATTCCATTCAGCTAATTGTTACAGATTTTTGCAGCAAATCGCAATCTGAAAAGATTTTTTCAGAAACTCTATTGACAAACAGATCCATCCTGAACAATTCTTTACAAAAATCCAACAGGATCAGGGATCATCCGTGCCACATTCTGCTTCAAATCAGAACAAAATGACCGTCTTGCAGACCGGAGAGCCCTCCCCGGTGACATTGATCCATGCGCAAGCAGCTGGCGACATCCTATTGATTTGCGAACATGCCTCAAATCATTTCCCGAAATCACTCGGCAGCCTGGGATTGAATGAGGAAGCAACCAGGAGCCATGTTGCCTGGGATCCGGGTGCATTGGGTGTGTCACTACACTTAAGCAAATTGCTGGATGCCAGCTTCATCCATCAGAATTACTCACGCCTCGTTTATGATTGCAATCGTCCACCAAGTGCTCACGATGCCATGCCAGCGCGTAGTGAAGTCTTCGATATTCCCGGCAATCATAATCTCTCACAAGATGATAGAGATGCGCGTACCAATGCCATCTATCGTCCGTTTGAGACAGCACTCGCAGACTTCATCAAGGCGCGCAGAGAAGCGAGTCGTCCACCCTTCATCATCACAATCCATTCCTTCACGCCCATCTATCACGGCAAGAAACGTGAGGTGGAATTGGGCATTCTTTTCGATCAGGACACCCGCCTTGCCAATGCTATTCTGCGATCAAGCACGGACGAAAACGATTTGATCATCCGTGCCAACGAACCATACAGTCCAACGGATGGCGTGACCCATACCCTTCAAACCCATGCCCTTCCCTTCGGCCTTCACAATGTGATGATCGAAATCCGCAATGATCTGATTGAAACAGAAGATCAGCAAAGGGCTATGGCTGAAAAATTATCCCGGCTGTTCACTGCAGCCATCGCCCAGATATCCGCGCAAGACGGATCCCGGACAACGGGGGCATAACCAACATGCAATCCCGCAATCGCCACCTGCCAATGGGGAGCAGATCGTGCCAAATGCGATAACAGCCTTTGTCAGATATGTGAATGTGATGAACCGTCATGTCGGTACCATCGCTATGTATCTGATTTTTGTGATGATGGGAATTCTGCTCTATTCCTCCATCTCCAAGACTTTTTTCACACCTTCCATCTGGACGTTGGAAATGGCCCAGTTCGTCATGGTGGCCTACTATCTTTTGGGTGGTGGCTATTCCATGCAGCTCGATGCCCATGTTCGTATGGATCTGTTCTATGGCAGCTGGTCACCAAAGACCCGAATGCTAATGGACTGCTTCACTGTTCTACTGCTTATCTTCTATCTGTTCATGTTGCTCTATGGCGGCATTTCGTCCACCGAATATGCTCTCAAATATGGCGAGCAGAGCTATTCCGCCTGGGCTCCTCAAATGGCTCCCATCAAAATCATCATGTGCATCGGTATCTTCCTGATGTTGCTACAGGCCATTGCAGCCTTCTTTCATGATCTTGGTCGTCTGCGCGGCGTGGATATTCTGACCGGGGAGGACATCGGATGAGCTATGAAATGATTGCCCTTTTGATGTTCAGCACCATGATGGTCATGTTGCTGACAGGACAACGTGTCTTTGGCGCCATCGGCTTTGTCGCAGCAGGTGCAGCTTTGCTGCTTTGGGGAACCGGTGGATCGGAAATGGCCTTTTCCGCATCCATGAAGCTGATGAAATGGTATCCGCTCCTCACCCTGCCATTGTTCATTTTCATGGGCTATATGCTGTCCGAATCCGGCATTGCGGAAGATCTTTACAAGATGTTCCATGTCTGGATGGGTCCGCTTCCCGGCGGCCTTGCAGTCGGCACCATCGGTCTGATGGTCATCATCTCGGCCATGAATGGTCTGTCCGTTGCTGGTATGGCGATTGGCGCAACCATCGCGCTGCCAGAGCTGTTACGCCGCGGTTATGACAAGATCATGGTTACCGGCGTCATTCAGGCAGGCTCTTCCCTTGGCATTCTGGTGCCACCATCCGTCGTTCTGGTTCTCTATGGCATGATCGCCCGCCAGCCAGTTGGCAAGCTATGGCTCGGCGGCGTGTTTCCTGGTCTCATTCTGGCGGCCATGTTCATCGCCTATATCGTGATCCGCTGCAAAATGCAGCCCAATCTTGGTCCAGCACTGCCAAAAGAAGAGCGTGACATGCCAATGAGCGAAAAGCTCAAGCTGCTACGCGCTGGCATTCTACCCTTGATCATCTTCTTCCTGATGACCGGACTGTTCCTGATGGGAGTTACATCCCTGGTCGAAAGCTCCGCGGTCGGTGCGGCTTCCGCCATGGGTGCTGCCGCCATCAAGGGGTTGCTGAACAAGCAATTGATCGAGTCCACCGTTCGCAAGACCCTTGGCATTTCCTGCATGTTCATGTGGATCATCCTTGCGGCCCTTTGCTTTGGTGCCGTGTTTGACGGTCTGGGTGCAGTGCGTGCCATCCGCACCCTGTTCCTGGATGATCTGGGCCTCGGTCCATGGGAAATCCTGATCATGATGCAGCTCTCCTACATCCTGATGGGCATGTTCCTGGATGACACCGCAATGCTTGTGATTGTGGCCCCGCTCTTCATTCCGCTTGTCGGATCTCTCGGTTTCGATCTCATCTGGTATGGCGTTCTCTACACCATCACCTGTCAGATCGCCTATATGACACCACCCTTTGGCTACAACCTGTTCCTGATGCGCGCCATGGCGCCCCCAACGATATCCCTGATCGATATCTATCGTTCCGTGGTGCCTTTCGTTGCCATCATGGTGCTGGGATTGGCCTTAGTTACCATCTTCCCCGAGCTGGCCACCTGGCTACCGGAGAAAGTCTATGCCCGCTAATGCGAGCTCCGATCTTGCCGGGAAGACCTGGCAAGATCTCCCACGATAAGAAAGGGCAAAAGCCCATAACACCTGACAAACCACCACCATCCCTTCTGACCCCAACGGGTCGGAATTCCAGAGGAGAAGATCAATGACCAACAGACGTGATTTTCTGAAAAAAGCAGGCATGGTTACTGCCGCAGCCGGGGCTTCCACCCTTGCGGCGCCTGCAGTCCATGCAGCAGGCAAGCCAATCAAGTGGCGCTTGCAGACCTATGCCGGTGCAGCCCTTGCCGAGCATGTGATCAAGCCATCCATCGATGCCTTCAACAAGGCAGCCAATGGCGAGATGGAAATCGAGCTCTACTTTGCCGATCAGCTGGTTCCGACCGGCGAATTGTTCCGTGCCATGCAGCGCGGCACCATCGATGCGGTACAGTCCGATGACGATTCCATCGCTGCCCCGGTTGATGTATCCGTGTTCGGCGGTTACTTCCCCTTCGCTTCCCGTTACAGCCTCGACGTTCCAGCTCTCTTCAACCATTGGGGTCTGAAGGAAATCTGGGAAGAAGCCTATAATGAAGTGGAAGGCGTTACCTGGCTCTCTGCTGGCGCATGGGATCCATGCCACTTTGCCACCAAAGACCCGATCAACAGCCTGGCAGATCTCAAAGGCAAGCGGGTCTTTACCTTCCCAACCGCTGGTCGCTTCCTGTCCCGCTTTGGCGTTGTCCCTGTCACTCTGCCTTGGGAAGACATCGAAGTCGCCATGCAGACCGGGGAGCTGGACGGCATCGCATGGTCCGGTATCACCGAAGACTATACCGTTGGCTGGGCTGATGTGACCAACTACTTCCTGACCAACAACATTTCCGGTGCCTGGGCTGGTTCCTACTTCGCAAATTCCGAGCGTTGGGACGAGCTGCCTGAGCATCTGAAAACCCTGTTCAAGCTCTGCATGGACAGCTCTCACTATTATCGTCAGCACTGGTATTGGGCAGGTGAAGCCAAGCTGCGCACCCAAGGTACAAAGATGAAGCTGACTTCCATCCCTGATGAAGAATGGGCGACGGTTGAAGCCGAAGCACATAAATTCTGGGATGAAATTGCAGCCAAGTCCGACCGCAATGCTCGGGTTGTGAAAATCCTCAAGGATTATAACGCATCCATGGATAAAGCTGGTCGTCCTTATCGCTATAGCTGATAGCGTGGCATACACATTCCAGTCCCGAAACAGATTCGGGGCTGGACCTTGAACAAGAAGCTGGCCCAAGCCAGTCCGACAATTACCCAAACAGATTTCGGTCAACCGACCACAGACGGAGAATTGCTACCATGTCCGGTACCTTGTCTTTCGATCAACTCAAAGCCCTCACTGATAGCGGCGAGATTGATACCGTTCTGGCCTGCCAGGTCGACATGCAAGGTCGCCTGATGGGCAAGCGTTTTCACGCCTCCTATTTCTGCAAAAGCGCCTATGAGGAAACCCATAGCTGTAACTATCTGCTCGCCACCGACATGGAAATGGAAACCGTCGAGGGTTACAAATCAACGAGCTGGGAATCGGGCTATGGCGATTATGTGATGAAACCCGACCTTGAGACGATCCGTCTGGTTCCATGGCTGGAAAAAACCGCCTTCATCATGTGCGATGTGCTGGACCACAATACTCATAAGCCGGTTCCGCATTCCCCTCGCGCAGTCTTGCAAGCACAGATCAAACGCCTGAATGACCTTGGCATGACCGCTTTCATGGCTACCGAGCTGGAATTTTTCCTGTTCGAGCAAAGTTTTGAAGAAGCACACGAAGGTGGCTATCACGGCCTGAAAACCTGGGGCAAATATAATGAGGATTACCATATCTTCCAGACCACCAAGGAAGAGAGCGTCATGCGCGCCATCCGCAATGGTCTGCATGATGCTGGCATCGAGGTAGAATGCTCCAAAGGTGAAGCAAGCGCCGGTCAAGAAGAAATCAATGTCAAGTATGCCGATGCCCTGACCACTGGCGATAACCATGCCTTTGTCAAAAATGCCTGCAAGGAAATCGCCTGGGCGCAAGGCCGTGCCCTCACCTTCCTTGCCAAATGGAGCAATGAGGCTGCGGGCTCTTCGTCCCATGTGCATCAGTCTCTTTGGTCAATCGACGGCAAGACCCCGCTCTTCTATGACGAGAACCGCAAATATGGCATGTCCGAACTGATGGAACAGTATGTAGCCGGTCTGTTGCATAACGCCTCTGACATCACCTATTTCCTTGCGCCTTATATCAACTCCTACAAGCGTTTTGCGGAAGGCACCTTCGCGCCAACCAAAGCCATCTGGTCCAAGGACAACCGTACCGCTGGCTATCGCATCTGTGGCGATGGCACCAAAGGTGTGCGCGTCGAATGCCGAGTTGGTGGATCCGATCTCAATCCATATCTGGCCATGGCAGCCCTTCTGGCCGCTGGTATTGATGGGATTGAAAACAAACGCGAACTGGAACCTGAATTCTCTGGCGATGCTTATGCTGCCAGTGATGCCCGCTCCATTCCGTCCACCCTGCGTGAGGCAACCAGTGTGTTGAATGACTCAGCCATGCTGCGTGCTGCGATGGGCGATGAAGTCATCAACCATTATGTACGTTGTGCCGGCTGGGAACAGGAAATCTTTGACAAGCAGGTCACCGATTGGGAAGTCGCGCGCGGCTTCGAACGGGCCTGATAAAAGCCAGGGTCCCTCCCTGAATTAAAACCCGCAAATGATGAGCCAAATCATGAGCAAGACTCTTCAATGTATCTCCCCCATTGACGGGAGCGTCTTTGCAGAACGGCAAACCCTTGATGGTGATGCCGCAAATGCCGTTGTCACCAAACTGACCAACGCCCAGAAAGCCTGGGCCGCCCGTCCCCTGAAGGAACGGATCGATCTGGTCATGGCCGGTGTCGCCAAAGTTGGCGAAATGAATGACGATATCGTTCCTGAGCTGGCCAGGATGATGGGCCGCCCGGTCCGCTATGGCGGCGAGTTTGGTGGTTTCAACGAACGCGCCTCGCACATGGCCACCATTGCCGAAGAATCGCTGGCTCCAATCGTGGTGGAAGAGAGCGACAAGTTCGAGCGCCGCATCCTAAAGGAACCCCATGGCGTGGTGCTGGTCATCGCCCCATGGAACTATCCTTTCATGACGGCCATCAACACCGTGGCTCCAGCACTGATTGCTGGCAACACCGTGATGCTGAAGCATTCCACCCAGACCATTCTGGTGGGTGAACGCATGGCAAAAGCCTTCCATGCAGCGGGCGTGCCAGAAGAGGTCTTCCAGAATGTCTTCCTGGATCATGACACCACCTCCAGTCTGATTGCCTCCAAAGCCTTCGGTTTTGTCAACTTCACCGGTTCCGTCGGTGGTGGCAGGGCGATTGAAACCGCAGCTGCTGGCACCTTCTCCGGTGTTGGGCTTGAGCTGGGCGGCAAAGATCCTGGCTATGTCATGGATGATGCCGATGTGGATGCAGCCGTTGATACCCTGATTGATGGTGCCATGTTCAATTCCGGTCAATGCTGTTGTGGCATAGAGCGTATCTATGTTCATGCTTCCAAATATGACGAATTTGTCGAAAAAGCCGTCAAGATCGTCTCCGGCTACAAGCTCGGCAACCCGCTGGATGAAGCCACCACCATGGGCCCGATGGCGCACAAACGCTTTGCTGAGGAAGTTCGCAGCCAAACTGATGAAGCAATCGAGGCTGGCGCCAAGGCTCTGATTGATCCATCCCTCTTCCCGGAAGATAATGGCGGCGCCTATCTGATGCCTCAGATCCTGGTGGACGTGAACCACGACATGCGGGTCATGCACGACGAGAGCTTTGGCCCTGTCGTTGGCATCATGAAAGTGGAAAGCGATGAAGAAGCCATTGCGCTGATGAATGACAGCGAGTTCGGCCTGACCGCATCCCTTTGGACGCAGGATCCGGAGCGTGCAGCCAATATTGGCGCTCAGATTGAGACCGGAACCATCTTCATGAACCGGGCTGATTATCTCGATCCGGGCCTGTGCTGGACCGGCTGCAAAAATACCGGACGCGGTGGCGCACTCTCCGTTATCGGTTATCAGAACCTGACCCGTCCAAAATCCTATCACCTGAAGAAGGCATAACTCCATGACGCTTAGTGCAAACTGGGGCTACCCCACTCCTATCCGCTTCGGCGCTGGCCGCATCAAGGAAATCGGCGAGGCTTGTGAAGCCGCTGGCATGAAAAAGCCATTGCTCGTTACCGACAAGGGCCTTGCCAATCTGCCAATCACCTTGTCTACTCTCGATCTGATGGAAGAAGCTGGTCTTGGCCGTGGTCTCTTTGGAGATGTTGATCCAAACCCGACCGAGAAAAATCTCGAAGCTGGTGTAAAGGTCTTTCGCGATGGCAACCATGATGGTGTGATTGCCTTTGGCGGCGGTTCCGGTTTGGACCTTGCCAAGCTCATCGCTTTTCAGGCAGATCAAACCCGCCCAATCTGGGATTTCGAAGATATTGGTGACTGGTGGACCCGTGCGGATGCTGATGCCATCTATCCAAACATTGCCATTCCGACCACAGCTGGCACAGGTTCCGAAGTTGGCCGTGCAGGTGTGCTGACCAATTCCGAGAGCCACGTTAAAAAGATCATCTTCCATCCAAAGATGCTGCCAAGCGTCGTGATCTGTGATCCCGAACTGACCGTTGGCATGCCTCAGATGATCACTGTCGGCACCGGCATGGATGCTTTCATCCATTCGCTGGAGGCTTACAGCTCCCCGCATTATCATCCAATGAGCCAGGGCATTGCTCTGGAAGGCATGCGCCTTGCCTGGGAAAATCTGCCAAAGGTTGCCAAAGACCCAAACGACATCGAAGCACGTGGTCATATGATGGCCTCTGCTGCCATGGGTGCAACCGCTTTCCAGAAGGGTCTGGGTGCCATGCATGCCCTCTCCCATCCAATTGGCGCAGTCTTCAACACTCACCATGGCATGACCAATGCGATCGTGATGCCTGCAGTGCTGAACTATAACCGTCCAGCCATTGAAGAACGGATCGAAGCTCTGGCTCGCTATCTCAATATCGAAGGTGGCTTTGATGGTTTCTTTGCTGCTTTGATGAAGCTGAGCGAAGAGCTGGGGGTTCCAAAGAAATTGTCTGAGTTAGGCGTTACCGCAGATCGCATTCCAGATCTCGCAGCCATGGCGATCGAAGATCCAAGCTGCGGCGGCAACCCTCTTCCTGTGACACTGGAAGTCGCAACCAAGCTTTTGGAAGAAAGCGTCTAATCTCCAAAAGGCACCTCCATTGGGGTGGCCTTTAGGTCATCTCCTGCCTTTAGAGACGGAACGGCAAAGTCCCCGCTTTGCCGTTCTTTCTATTTTTACGTCCTAAATCTGGGCGGTAAAGGCAAATCAAAGGCGGCGCACAATGCCCGCACATCTGCCAAATCTTTCTCGGCCAACTCATAGCCGCTATCGTGGGACAGAACCTGATAGGCCGCACTGAGGCACCGAACATTCCGGCCGGTTATATTGCCAATATCGGTAAAGCCGGATGCTGGATAGGCGTCACCATTTTCCGCCGGGCCATAAATTCCGTTGCCAGCCTCATCGAACACGATCACATGGAAATCGATGACCCGGCCATCTTCATGAGCCATCACGAAGTTCCAGTCACGCCGATCCTCACTTGGTGCATCTACAAAGCCCTGACTGCCTAGATAGGTGAGAGCTGCAGCCAGATGTCGTTGCTCGATGACGATATCGAGATCCTTATGCTTGCGGCTCTGAGATCCGAGCAAGGCATCGACACCCCATCCTCCATCAAACCAAAAGGGGACACCAGCCCCCTCCAATTCGTCATATAGATGTATCACGTCTTCAGCACTCATTGCCATTGGTGCCTCAATCAGTCCGATAGCCCATCCGCAGACCACCCCAATGGCGTCCTCGCACGGTGATCGGAGCTGAGAGATCTTTCATCAGCACAAAATTGCCGCCGCCCATATCCCGACGATAGGTTTGCAGCAGGAACTTCTCCGTATTGCGACCTGCAGCCAGACCAACCCGGTCATCAAAGATACGACGATTGCGGCAATTGGCGGCATTCCAGACTTCGTCCTTACCCTGTGGCTTGGAAAAGACTTTGTTATGGGTTGGCAGATAGCCATTCTTGTCGACCGCCGCCACAAAGGCAATTTCCTTATGTTTGGCAACAATCGGTTCCTGAATGTCCGGCATCACGCGATCGGTCATGGCTGTGAATGGAGCCACAACCTGTTGCGGATTGGTCCCCTCAATTGGTGTATAGCTCTGATCAAACAGATCTTTCTCGGAAATGCGGCCAGAGCGCAATTCTTCTTCAAACGTCTCCGATACTCGATGTGCGAGCTCCTCAATAGTCTGGATGTAGAAGGTATTCTCAGTCTCCAATCCTCCCAAGGAGGACGTCGCTACCAACTTATCGGACGTTCTGGCAGCAGATACCATACGATCGGATGCTGAATTCAAGCCCTCCTGGTTGGTCTCGAAAGCACCATGAACTGAATTCACCTCATCGACCAAAGATCGCAAGGATTGGTTGTTCTCGGCAACGCCACTTTCAATCTCCTGCGAAGATTGACGAATGGTTTGGAAAGCAGTGTCCAAACCTTGCAAGACTTCATGCACGGAGGCTGAACTGGTTTCCACATCCCCCATTGCACCCGTTGCTTCAGCGCTCAACTCAATCAGCAATTCAGCCTCCTTGTCCAAATCGGAGAGCGTGTCTCCAATCGTCTCGGTTGCCTTACTGGTCTGGGCGGCGAGTTGCTTCACCTCACTTGCCACCACCGCAAAACCTTTGCCAGCTTCACCAGCACGGGCGGCCTCAATCGTGGCATTCAAAGCCAACAAATTGGTCTGACGAGCAATCGCATCAATGGCACCAGCTACATCACGTACAGATCCAAAGGCTTCCTGCAAACCTTGCAGTTGCGTGCTGATACCACTGACTGCTCGCATCAATTCCGCAACTTTGAGATTGGTCGTCTCAACCATCTCACGACTTCGGGCCATATCGACAGATGTCTGCTCCGCTACTTCAAAGGAAGCGCTCGCTGCAGCGTGGATACGATCATTGGACTCCTGAACCATGCCAGCAGAGGATTTCAATTGTGAGAAGGAATGAAAAACTTCATTGGTCTCACTGCTGAGCTGCTCAATCTCTCCTGCAACGTCAGCCAGTTCCTGACCCAACCCATTCAGATCATGAACCACATTGCGAAACAGGCCCTCATCAAATTGTGTTGTCTTGGCAGCAACAGATTGTCCCATATCTGTTGTCATCGTTTCATTTTGTCCCACCTCAGAGTGATCCTGAGCCGGGCCAGCATGTTCCCGCTGCTGGCGCCGCTTGAAGTTTAGCATCACAGTCTCAATCATCTTCATCAAATTTGCATGTTATTAAACATTCACTCTGACCAAGGACAGTTAACAAACCCCAAAGAAACCGCCATTCTTGCGGACTTTTGCCATCACCATAGGTGTTATGACTTATGTCCAAAATACTGATGACTTATTCTGGTGCTAATTAATTTCGCAATTCCCGCCTTCTATCACCATTGATCTCCAGTCATAGGCCTTGCAGAAGCGTTTCATTCATATCTTGACAAACTGCCACGGAAGGGAATATCTGGTACGTTATAACATAACATATTTGGAATTTTTCAAATGATGACGCTTAAAGCCTCCTCCCTCGGCTTCACGAAATTGGCCGGCAAGATTGTCCTTCCCGCACTGTTGTTGGCAGGTATCGCGAGTACGAGCTCCGCGACCGCTGCTCCAAAAGTTGTTGCCACCATTGCCCCAGTTCATTCCATCACTCAAGCCATTCTTGGTGATGTGGGCAAAGCGGACATGCTGGTGCCTCAAAATGCATCCCCGCACAGTACAGATTTCCGCCCATCACAGGCAAAAGCCCTGCAGGAAGCGGATTTGGTCGTCTGGGTAGGTCCCGATATCGAGACATTTCTGATCGACCCTCTCAAAACACTCGCTGGCAAGGCCCATGTTTTGGAGTTGATGGATGCAAAAGACATCATACGTCTGCCATTGCGCTCTGGAGGCGATTGGGAAAAGCATAATCACGATCATGATGAACATGATGATCATGACCATGATAAAGATGCCAAGCACGATGATCATGACGACCATAAGGACCATGATCACGACAAAGATGCCAAGCACGATGATCATGACGACCATAAGGACCATGATCATGACAAAGAGGCCAAGCACGATGATCATGACGACCATAAGGACCATGATCACGACAAAGAGGCCAAGCACGATGATCATGACGACCACAAGGATCATGATCACGACAAAGAAGCCAAGCAGGATGATCACGGCCATGACGAAGGTGGCATGGACAACCATATCTGGCTGGACCCACAAAACGGTATCGCCATGGCCAATGCCATTGCTGCGGAACTAGTAGAAATTGATCCAGACAATGCCAAGGTCTATGAGCAAAACAAGGATGCATTTGTCAAAAAGCTGAATGCCTTGATCGAGGAAGGCAAGAAAGAGCTCGCACCATTGTCAAAACGCCCATTCCTTGTCTTCCATGACGCTTATCAATATCTGGAAGCGCGCTTTGATCTGAGTGCAACCGGCTCCATCATGCTGCAGCCAGGTGTTTCACCCGGTGCTGCCCGTGTGAAAGAAGTGCGCAAGAAACTCACTGATCTGAAAGCGATCTGCCTGTTCACCGAACCACAATTCTCGGACAAGATCGTCCCGGTTCTGCTGGAAAACACACCGGCCAAGCTCGGCACGCTGGATCCGATTGGTGCGACAGAAAAAGCGGGATCAAATCTCTACATCAACCTGATCCGCAACAATATCAAAGCTTTGAAAGATTGCCTTTCAACGACTTGAACTCCCGTACTCGGTCATTGAACGGCAAGGAAAAGGGGCGGTTTATCCGCCTCTTTTTCGTGACCAGGATCAACACTATTCCGATCCATGTAGAAATGCCGGACCATGCCCCAGAATATTGGGATCAATCTCGCCAATGGCCTCTTCATCCTTGCCATCATAATTCAGATTGAGCAACAGATAGCGCATCATGTTCAGGCGCGCCCGGCGTTTGTCATTGGCCCGCAAGATGGTCCATGGACTATGGGATGTGTGCGTATGCTTAAGCATCAGATTACGGGCATCAGTATAAGCGCCCCACTTATCTAGCGCCTTGATATCAATAGGCGATAGTTTCCAATGTTTCAGGCGACTGTGGCGGCGATCATGAAAACGCTTGAGCTGCATTTCCTGCCCGATATTGAGCCAGAACTTGAACAGCTTGGTCCCACTGTCCAAGATCATATCTTCGAAGCGTGGGGCATCTTTCAGAAATTTTTCAGTCTGCTCCGGAGTACAAAAGCCCATGACAGGCTCAACGCCTGCCCGGTTGTACCAGGAACGATCAAACAGGACGATCTCGCCTTGGGTCGGCAATTGCTTGGCATAGCGCTGGAAATACCATTGGCCGCGTTCCACGTCACTTGGCTTGGACAATGCCACCACCCGTACATGGCGTGGATTGGTATATTGGGTCAGCGCCTTGATTGAGCCGCCCTTACCTGCTGCATCCCGGCCTTCAAAGACAATGACAATACGTTCATCCTTGGCACGCACCCACTCCTGTACCTTGACCATCTCGATTTGCAGCTGCTCCAGCTCTTCTTCATAGCGAGAGCGCTTGAGCTTCTTGTCATACGGATAGCCACCGCTATTCATCATCCGCTCTTCAAGTTTCTGCGGAAAGTCCGAATCATTGAGATCGAACTGATCAAGCACGGTCATATCACTGCCTCTTTTCTCAATCATGTATCGCACAATGCCAACTTACGCACGAACCGAGCGAATGGGAAGTACTGGATGAATATGTAAGACAATTGAATATCGTCCCTGCTCCCCCTAAGCTGTTCCAATGATTTGGTTTCAATCACGCAATGCTCTGTCAATGTATTTGGCGGACACCAACAGGCTGATATGAATTACGTTCCTGCTACTTTTATGTCCCGATCCCGCATGTCCCTCCTTCGATTGTGCCTGCTGACTGTGCTCAGTGTTGCCACATTGCCTGGCTTGGGGAGCACTCCGACGCTGGCACAAAGTGCATCGCAGTCAACGAGTGAAGCCAGCAATCAGCAGACTGCCAGAATCTCTGATCTAACCAAGCGTTTGGACAAGGTCGAGAAATCTTTGGGACTTAAGCATATAAGTGCTGAAGGATTGAATGATCTTCAGGACGAGATTGCAGACATCAAGGCCAAAGCCAGTCAACTGGAGGCCAATCTGGCTCCTCAAGCGGCCGAGGCCAAGGCCCGTCTGGATGCATTGACCCCGGTTGAAGAGAAAGCCAAAACAGATCCGAAAGCAGATGCAAAAGAGCCCGGAAAACCAGAAGAAACATTACCAACGCAAGAAAGTGGCGGCGGCGCACCTGCAGCACAAAGCGATACCACACAAGAAGAAAAACAGCTTCAAACTCAACGTGACGATTTGGGCAAGATTTACGCCAATCTGCAAAGCCAGTTGACGCTGATACGTGCCAGTATCGTGCGGGCAGATCTTTTGCAAAATCGCATCACGCTTTCATTGCAAGATCGCTTTACCAGCGAACTGCTGGAACGCAGCGGAACCATTCTGAACCCCATTCTCTGGGCACGCGGTTTGTCCGGTATAGGCACCTTGTGGGATAACACATTCTTACTATCCTCCGATTGGATGTCCTACTTGTCCAACAAGGCCGAAGATAGAATCTGGGAGGTCTTTGGCATGATCTTCCTGGTGGCACTCCTGATTATTGGCCCCTTACGATATCTGCTCTTTTCGGGCATCGCACGTCTGGCAAGACTGGAACATCCAACCCCGTTGCAACGCTCCAGTCATGCGCTCTGGTCAATCTTCGTCTATACGTTCGTGCCTTTTGCCATTCTTGTGGGTGGAACCATCATTCTCGAGAATGCATCTCTGCTACCCTTCCGAATTGAGCAGATTATCGAACTTTTATTGGCTGTTGTCTTCATCAGTGCCCTTTCCTATGGCACTCTACGCGCCTTGCTCGCTCCTCAAAAGCCGACCTATCGACTGGTAAACTATCGCACTCCCAGAGCCACCAAATTGTTTGGCATCGGTCTGCTCCTGATCACGACCTATGCGATCCAAGCTACCGTGAGCGCCTTTGGTGAAGTCCTGATCGGTCGTTTGGAAACCACCATCATGATCCGAGGAGCCTCTTCCATCATCTCGGCAATTCTCATCTGGATTGCCTTGAAGCTGGTCGTGGGTGCCGCAGCCAGATCGGATACCCCCCAAACATCAAATGAGCAGGATTATCAAAATCCAAGTTTTGCCCTTCCTACATTTTTGCTCTGGTTGCGACCATTGGTCTGGTTAAGCTGTATCGTTATTATAGCAGCGCCAATTCTGGGCTATGTCTCGCTTGGTTTCTTTCTATCCGAGCAGTTGTTGCGAATTTTCCTGACCCTCGGCCTTTTGGGCATTCTGACCGGTTTCATCGATAATTTCCTTCTTGAGAATATTGATCCCAATACCGACAAAGTGCGCAAACTGGCTACCTCCATGGGTCTGAAAGCCAAAACTCTTGGCCAGATCAGCGTACTCTTCAATGGTGTGCTCCGCATTCTTCTTTACTGTGCCACCGCTTTGTTGATCTTTGCACCATGGGGGCTGCGTTCGACCGACTTTTTCACCGCGATCAAGACGGGTGCGCTTCAGTTGCAATTTGGAGATTTGCAAATTTCACCAGTCGGCATTCTTGGTTCAATTCTGGTCTTCATCATTGCGCTGGTTCTTGTAAAAGGCGTTCAGCGCTGGATGGAAAGACGACTGCTTCCTAGCACCAATCTGGACACAGGCCTCAAAAACTCCATCCAGACCAGCGTAGGATATGTCGGCTTCATTATTGCGGTGATGTTAGCCTTCTCCTATCTGGGGATTGATCTGTCCAATCTGGCGCTGGTTGCAGGTGCTCTATCCGTGGGTATCGGTTTTGGCCTGCAAAGCATCGTCAACAATTTCGTCTCCGGCCTTATCCTGCTCGTCGAACGCCCGATCAAGACAGGTGACTGGGTCGTTGTAGGGGCGGATCAGGGCTATGTGAAAAAAATCTCCGTTCGCGCCACCAAGATCGAAACTTTCGACCGAGCGACGGTGATTGTGCCTAATTCGGACCTCATCTCCAACAGGGTCATGAATTGGATGCATAATGGCTCCATGGGCCGCATCATCATTCCTGTTGGCGTCTCCTACGATGCCGATCCAGAGCAAGTACGAGAGATCCTTCTCAAGATTGCAGAAGAGTCCGAGCATATAGCAAGCTACCCATCGCCAACCGTCTATTTCATGGACTTTGGTGCCTCATCACTGGATTTTCAATTGCGTTGCTATATCCAGAATATCGACAACAGCCTATCCGCCAAAAGTGCTTTGCGCTTCGCCATTTTCAAAGCCCTGAAAGAGGCGAATATTGAAATCCCCTTCCCACAGCAGGATATTCATGTGCGTTCCATCTCCGCGGAAGATGATGATTTGGAAATCATCCAGCCAAAGCGCCCAACAAAAGCCGCAAAAACCAAACATGAGATGACCTCGGATGAGGCCGATCTTGAGGGGGATGCAGATGGTTCCTATTAAATCCCGATCAAACGTGAAAAAAACAGCATTCGCCTGCACGTTGTTTCTGTCCGTAATCACGCTGTCAGGCTGCCTTTCCTCCAGTCAACCCGAGCAACCAGCCTTCTATCAACGGCTTGATCAATCCTACAAACCGGTTGATCAGCAGGCAGCTCTGTCTCTGATCAACACCTACCGACAAGGCAAAGGGTTGAAGCCGTTACAGCTGGACCCGCGCCTCACCGCAGCAGCACAAGAGCAAGCCGATGGCATGGCCGAGGCTGGACAGGTGCGCCATAGCCTGAAGAAGACCCAAACCCTGCCAAAGCGTCTTGCACGCGCCAATTATGCTTATGCCTACACGGCAGAGAATATCTCCGCAGGCTATTGGACTCTGGCAGAAGCTTTTTCCGGTTGGCGGGATTCCAAACGACATAATAAAAACATGCTCAATGAAAATGTGACCCATATGGGCATCGCAACTCGCTACAACCCAAATGTGAAATACAAGGTTTATTGGGCGCTGGTATTAGCCGCCGAGCAAGCAGCACCACTCCCAAGACCGAAGAACCAGGCCCAACCAAGCACTGAGTTCGTCAAGTTGTTGGGTCAACCATAACCCCACATTTGGTCGCATATCCGCCTTTTCTCTTGTTGGTATTCAAAGACCTGCTAATGTTGCATCGCAACATCTATCGCAAAGACAACGAGGACGGGCGGAATGCTTACCCCGGCAGACAATTATCCTGATCTCTACAGGAATTTCGAGTGGAAGATCCCCGAATTCTATAATATCGGGCATGATGTCTGTGACAAATGGGCCGAACAGGATCCCAACCGCATCGCGCTGTATCACCGTCTGGATGATGGCTCCCTCACACCCATCAGCTATGGCAGCTTGCGCGAACAATCCAATCAACTCGCCAATTGCCTTCAACGCGCTGGGTTGAAGCCAGAAGACCGCGTCGCTCTGTTGCTCCCTCAATGTCCGCAAACGCTGATCGCCCATATCGCTCTCTATAAGCTTGGTGCAATTGCTGTTCCCATCGCCATGCTGTTTGGCGAGGATGCACTTGATTATCGCTTGCGTGACAGTGGCGCGAAAATGATCATCACTGCCCATGATCAGCTAAATCGTGTCAACCGCCTGCGAGGCCGCCTGCCGGAGTTGACGCATTGCCTAAGCATCGATGAGGGCAGTCAAGATGCAGATCTGGTTTGGCAACAGGATGTCGTGAACCAGCCAACCGGTTTTGACCTTCACCAAAGCCGCCCCGATGACCCCGCCCTGATGATTTACACATCTGGCACCACTGGCCGCGCCAAAGGTGCTTTACATGGCCATAGAGTGCTTTTGGGACACCTGCCCGGTGTTCAGATGCCTCATAATTTTCTGCCACAAGAAGACGATCTCTTCTGGACGCCATCTGATTGGGCCTGGGCTGGCGGCCTTCTGAATTGTCTGTTGCCATGCCTGCATTTTGGTGTGCCTGTCATTGCCTATAAATTTCCCAAATTCGATGCAGAGGCGGCTTTTGCACTGATGGACGAATTGAAGATCCGCAATACCTATATGCCGCCGACCGCAATTCGCATGCTCAAGCAAGTCAGGAATCCAAGCGCTCGTTACAATCTGGTTCTGCGCTCCTTTGGCTCGGGTGGCGAAAGCCTCGGCAAAGAAGTGTTGCAATGGGCTCAGAAGGAACTGGGCATCACCATCAACGAATCCTACGGCCAAACAGAGTGTAATCTGATGTTGGGATCCTGTGCCGAAATCGGTGTTTCCCGCCCTGGTGCCATCGGCAAACAGATTCCCGGTCACCGTGTCGCAATCATTGATGATAAAGGCCAGGAGCTTCCGGCTAATAGCCTTGGCAATATCGCCGTTCATCGACCCAACCCCGTCATGTTCCTTCGTTATTGGAACAATGACAAAGCCACACAGGAGAAATTCATCGACGATTGGCTGCTCACAGGGGATCAAGGCTATCAGGATGAGGATGGTTATATTTTTTTTGTGGGCCGTGATGATGATGTCATCAACTCCGCCGGTTATCGGATCGGCCCGGGAGAGATTGAAGATTGCCTCACCAGCCATCCCGCAGTAGCTCTTTGCGCTGTTGTCGGCAAGGCCGATCCTGAACGGACCCAGATCGTCAAGGCCTATATCGTTCTTCAGGAAGATGAAAAACCAAGTGAGACACTCACCAAAGACATCCAGCACTTTGTTAAAACGCGTCTCGCAGCACATGAATATCCGCGCGAAATCAGTTATCTCAGGGAATTGCCAATGACAACAACAGGCAAGATCATTCGTCGCAAGCTCAAGGAAGATCCCAGAGCGTGACATCTGGAACCTAGCGTTTCAGGAGTGTCTTGGCCCGCGCTTTCAATTGATCGTGCCCTTCATAATAAAGCTTTGCCAGCTTGACCGAACGCAAACCCGATGCTTTCAGTGGGATGAGCAGATTGGAAATCGTTCTGCGCCCTGCCCAGAGATGATCGATCATTGGATGATTAGCGGTTGCCAGACTATCGATATAGTCGATGGATGGGTCCTCTATTGCCTGTCGACTGACGTGCAGCATGATCTGTACGCCGACAGAAGATTTCGCAAATGCGGGATCTGAGGCAATCTTCCAGCTGAATAGTCCCGATCCAGCTCGGAGCGATATCAGACCTGCTACAGCCTTGCCATCAACACTTAGCCAGTCTATCCGAGCTTTGCCATCCTTGGCCATGGCCGGCAGACATGCGCGAGCAAAGTCCGCTGTTTGAGGATCACAAATCAGAGCGGAACCACGTTCTCCCTTCCACCCCAGCGCTTCAAGTTTCAGAAATATTTCCAAAGCATGCGCAAAGTCATCCCCCGTCCCTGCATGACAAAACTGTATTGATCCCAGATCATTCAACCGACGTAACTGCCGACCATATTCCTTCTTCTTCTTGGAACGAAGTACCAGCCCTTGCGCCCCACCATTCCCATCAATAGCTGTTCCATCTGAAGCTCGTTCAATGATACAGATCGCTCGTTCATGAACACGCAATCGCTCGAAAGCATTCAAACCTCGCTCATTCAGCCATTGCTCGATCCAGTCGGTGAAGGGAGCATTGTCAGGAAAGAAAGGCCAGACAAGCAGACTTGCATTGCTTTGGTCGGCAAGTTGATTCAGAAGAGTGCAAAATTCATCATAGTAGTTACGGACATCCAGCCCTTTCGCCGCACAAGCAAGGAGACCACCCAAAGGGGCATATTCATGAGCCCAGACCCGCACCATTTGCCCCCCCAGCAAATAGACCGGACGTAAGTCTTCATATACGAGCTCAACTTCCCCTGTCCGTAGCTGGTTCAACAAACCCTGACCGCTAAGTTTTAATCCATGTCTAACAAAGTCAGGATGTAAAAATGGACTATATCCAAGATTGGTTGTAGGCACGTATGGCTTCCTTCACTCTAGTCACATCAGCAAATCTAGTGCCTCAACCTTAATGTTCAGCAAATAGACAAGATATGTACTTATAACTTACTAACCAAAATTCACAATCTGACAGTGAAAACTCAAGAAATACAATCAAATATAAATGAAAATCTAACCAATAATACTTATTTTAGTCAATTTGTGTCAAAACGGTAACATCATATTAACCCCGACAGCCAAGGCTGATTAGGAAATGAGCCCCATGCACAAAACCAGCTAAAGCAAGGACCAGTGGCATGTTCAAGTCAATGAAAGATATTCGCCTCGCCATCAAACTACCTGTCGTGATATCGGCGATAACCTTGACCATGGCACTCTCGTTAGGAATCTATAACTATGTTTCCACCCAGACCATGGTATCTGAACTCACGACCGAGCGTATGCAAGGTGCAGCAGCCATTCGAAGCGAGGCGATCAAATCCTATCTGAAATCCATTGATCAGGACTTGATGATTACCGCAAATAGCCCCTTTGTAAAACAGGCGACGCTGGACTTCACCCGGACATGGGAGCAGCTGGGTGATGAAGCCGAAACGACACTGCAAAAAGCCTATATTCATGAAAACCCGCATCCTACCGGCAGCAAGGACAAGTTGATGCAAGGTGGGGAGCGGAGCTATGACTTCGTCCATGTGCAATATCATCCATGGTTTCAGACCATGCTCACGACCCGTGGCTATTACGATATTTTCCTGTTCGACATGGATGGGAATCTGATTTATTCCGTCTTCAAGGAAGCGGATTATGCTACCAATCTGGTAAAGGGTAAATGGAGCGATACTGATCTTGGAAGTATCTTTCAGCAAGCTAAGGATAAAGCTGAAGGAGAGATTGCTTTTCTTGATTTCCGCCCCTATGCACCAAGCAATGATGCCCCTGCCAGCTTCATTGCAACACCAGTCTTTGAAGAAGGCAAAAAGGTTGGTGTGCTCGCCTTCCAGATGCCAATCGATGCAATCAATTCGATCATGTCCGCTGACGCCAAACTTGGAGAGACCGGTGAGACCTTGCTGGTTGGCTCAGATAGCCTGATGCGGAACGATTCCTCCTTTACCAAGGACCAGAATGATATTCTCACTGCAAAAATTGAACCAGTCAAAACATCCGACACCGGCGCAACTGGTATTTTGCAAGGCTATCGCAATGACAAATTCTTGTCTGTCAGCCAAGGTTTCAGCTTCCATAACACACCTTATGAAGTGATTGCCATCCAGGCATTGAATGAGATCAATGCGCCACTCATTGGCCAGCGCAATGCAACCATCCTGATCACCTCGCTGATCCTGTTGGGAGCCATTATTGCTGCTATATTCTTCTCCAGAACGATCGCCAATCCGATCAAGCTCTTGGTAGAGCGGGCCCGTGAACTGGCAAATGGCAACACACAAATTTCCTTCGAAGGACTAGATCGCAAGGATGAGATCGGTTCCATCGCCAGTGCCATTGGTGCATTCCGAAACAATGTGGAAGAGCAGAACAAACTGGCACAGGAAAGTGAAGAAGCGACCCGTGTACAAATGGCCCGCCAGCAGCAGATTGATGGCCTGATTGATGGCTTCAAGAATGAAGTATCAAGCCGGCTGGGCAATCTCTCAGAAAATGCAACTTCCATGAATAATGTTGCATCAAACCTGTCCGATCAAGCGCGTCAGACATCGTCTCTGTCGACCAATGTGTCAGCTTCTTCTGAAGAGGCCTCCACCAATGTGCATACTGTCGCCGCAGCGGCAGAAGAGCTATCAGCTTCCATCGAGGAAATCAGCTCCCAGATTGCGCAAACCAACAATATTGTGGCACAGGCATCTCAAACCACCGAAATCACCAACGCCAAGGTGATGGAACTGACAGATGCATCACAGAAAATCGGATCGGTCATTTCTCTTATCCAAGACATTGCCGAGCAAACCAATCTGCTGGCTCTGAACGCCACCATTGAGGCGGCTCGTGCTGGTGAAATGGGCAAAGGCTTTGCCGTTGTTGCATCCGAAGTTAAGGAACTTGCTACCCAAACCTCCAAAGCCACAGAGGAAATCTCACAACAGATCTCGGGCATTCAAACTTCCACCGGTGAGGCCGCTGAAAACATTCAAGGCATTACGCAAGTGATGGAGGAAGTGCAGAACTTCACCTCTGCCATTGCAGAAGCGGTAGAACAGCAAGGTGCTGCGACCATTGAGATCAGTCAGAATGTTCAGCAGGCTGCCATTGGCACCCAGTCGGTCACCGAGAATATTCTGGGCGTAAACAATGCCATTGAGGAAACATCACAATCGGCTGATACTGCGCTGGAATCATCACAAAATGTCACCACAGAGACCGATCAGTTGCGCAGCGCCATCAATGACTTCCTGACCAGGGTAGCAGCGGCCTAGTAATTGAATTGAAAGACAGATCAATAAAAATCCCGGTTTGCATCAGCAAAGCCGGGATTTTTGGTACTCAGAATCGAGGCATCTTTTCTAACCGGAAAATCCGCCTTCATCCAGGAAGTCCTGTTCTTCTGCACTGGTCAGGCGACCAAGCAGCTCGTTGCGATGGGGAAAACGGCCAAAACGCTCGATAATTTCCAGATGGACCTTGGCATAATGGATCGAACTTTCCTGCCCAATCATTTCCATATGCTTCAGGCAGTCCTGTTGATCCTGCAAATTCTCCGAATGCATCATCGGCATGACTGCAAACATCTTTCGTGTATCGTCCAGCTCATCCCATTGCTGCGATTTTACAATCCGCTTGCTAAGGGTCAGCGCATAAGCATCGGTTGCAAAGGCCTCGCCTGATCCCCGATAGAGGTTACGTGAGAACTGATCCAACACGATAATCAACGCTAGCAAACCATCCTGTGCCTCTTCCCAATCCACCAATTCGCCTTGGCGAGCTTGCTCAAGAGTGATAGCAAATTTCTCTTTAATCTGCGTATCGAAATCATCATCCTTGGCAAACCAAAAGCGAGGCTCTGCCCCAAACCAAAAATCCAGAACAGCCTGCGGCGTCATTCCACTCACTCCCTTCCAAAATCCCAAGGGCTACGACTTTAGGCTCATAAATTTCAGAAAACAACCTGCCCCTTTTCCAGCGTCGTTCCAATATGGACAGGAATTGACTTCACCTGCAATATCCAGTTGATTAACCGCAAAATCTGGAAGGGCCAGAAATACTGGCGGAAGCAAGGAACAAGAATGGCATTCTCTATCACGCAAAGTCTGGATTTGACTGGCTTGAAATGCCCGTTGCCGGTGTTACAAGCCGGCAAGAGGCTACGCGAATTGCAGCCCGGTGACATTGTGGAAGTGATCTGTACCGATCCCATGTCCAGCATCGACCTACCCCATTTTTGCAACCAGAAAAATCACACCCTGCTGGAAATGGAGCAATCAGGCGAGCAATATCGCTATGTCATTGAAAAAGGCTCTGAGACCTCAAACACCGAGCCTGATTAAGGCTTTGGTTTTGGCAAACTGATCAATCCGCCAGACTGTGCTTTGCGCAACTGTGTCAATTTCAAAGGCCCCTTGGCACGCGGAGCCGCAAGTGGCAAATGCACCAATTGGGCAGGCATTACTACCCGCCCCTTTTTCTTCTTGATACCAGCATAAACCCGCACCGGATCCATCAGCTTGAAGCGCGGCTCCAAATAACTGCCGATCACTTTGACCCGACCCGACCATTTGGGATTGGAGCGTTTGGTGCAGATTTCAGGGCGCATATTGATCGGTTCCAGTTGTGGTCCAAAAGAAGCCGATTGCGCAATGGAAAGGCCGCGACCGGATACCATGTTAGGTTGGGTAAAACCGCGATTGAGCAAATAGGCAGCCGTCTCTGCCCTAGACTGGGTATTGGGAGCGCCAAGCACCACTGCCACCAATTGCCGCCCATTGCGATTGGCTGCTGCTACCAAATTGAAGCCGGATGCACATACAAAGCCGGTCTTCATGCCATTTGTGCCAGCATAGCTTTCCAGCAACTTGTTGTAGGAGCGCAGAATCCGTTTGCCATGACGAATGGCCGGGATCTGAAAGAGTGGTCGATATTGTGGGAATTCGATCAGAATGGCTCTCGCCAGAACGGCCATGTCACGAGCAGAACTTTTCTGACCCGGACGGTGAATGCCGTTGGCATTGACAAAATTTGACGACACCATGCCAAGACGACGCGCCTCGTCATTCATGCGTCGCGCAAAAGCGGCTTCACTTCCAGATACGCGCTCTGCCAAAGCGGCAGCTATATCATTGGCGGATTTGACGATCACCATCTTCAGGGCATTGTCGACAGTCAGGCGCGTGCCGACCTTGAACCCCATTTTTGACGGCGGGTAGGATAATGCATGGGGGGAAATCTCAACCAGAGAATCGGGATGCAACTCACCAGATGCAATAGCGCGGAAAGTGACATAAGCCGTCATCATCTTGGTCAGCGATGCCGGATACCATTTCTGATTGCCATTGCGGTGATACAGAACCTTGCCAGTATCAACATCCAGAAGCAGCATCGGATTGGGCGAGAGAATCTCATCAACCGAAACTTCCGGCAATGGGGCTTTCTTTTTGCTCTTCTTCTTGGCAGCTTCAGCTCCAAGATCCATCCCGGCACCGAGTATAAGGCTGGCAGACAGAAAGGCAAAGACACCAAACCGCTTGGCTTTCTGTGTCAGCTTACGCATTCTCTTATCTGCAAATCCGCTTAACACACCCATATTGCTGCCCCATATCCCTATGCACAAAATATAAGTTCCTTGCATAGCTGATTTGAATAGGACTGGCCATCGCTAATCCTCATCACAGCAGCTTATCCAAACTGTCTGCCAGGTCACAACACTAAGCATTGCTCTATCCCAAAAGAGTGATTAGTCTTGATCTCTCCCGCCTACACAATCCCCAAAAGGTTTTTCAATGCCCGTAATCAATCGCCTTGCTGACTATCAAGCCGACATTGCCGCCATCCGTCAGGACCTGCACGAATATCCCGAACTGCAATATGATCTGCCAAGAACAACCGCCAAGGTGGTTGAACATCTGAAATCATTCGGCATTGAAGAAATCACCACCAATATCGGCCAATCCGGCATCGTCGCCGTGATCGAGGGCAAAACCAATATATCCGGCAAGACCATCGGTCTGCGTGCTGATATGGATGCTCTACCTTTGCAGGAAACTTCCGGCGTCGCTCATAGCTCCAAGACCGAAGGCAAAATGCATGCCTGTGGTCATGATGGCCACACCTCCATGCTGCTGGGCGCGGCACGTTATCTGAATGAGACCCGCAATTTTGACGGTCGTGTTGTTCTGATTTTCCAGCCCGCCGAAGAAGGTGGTGGCGGTGCCAAAGCCATGATCGATGACGGTCTTATGGATCGTTGGGAGATTGACGAAGTCTATGGCATGCACAATTGGCCGGGTCTGCCGCTCGGTGATTTCGCCCTGCGCGATGGCGCTCTGATGGCATCAGCTGATCGAATTCGCATTGAGGTGGAAGGCAAAGGTTGTCATGCAGCAAAGCCGCATCAGGGCGTCGATACCATTGTTGTTCTGTCTGCCATCGTACAGGCCGTTCAAACCATTCCATCCCGCAACATTGATCCACAAAAACCAGTTGTGATTTCCCTTTGCAAGATCGAAGCTGGCTTTACCGACAATGTGGTGCCACAGACAGGTTCGATTCTCGGCACTGTTCGTACGCTTGACCCACAAACCCGCGACTATGCCGAAAAGCGCCTTGCTGAAGTCGTTGAGCGCACAGCCGAGCTTTATGGTGCAACCGCCAAACTTACCTATCACCGCGACTATCCGGTGACCGTAAACCACACGGCAGAAGCCAAGAAAGCGGCAAACATTGCCCGCGACATTGTGGGCGCAGACAGAGTGAGCGAATCCATGGTAGCCTCCATGGGCTCGGAAGACTTCTCTTTCATGCTGCAAGCACGTCCGGGTGCCTTTATTTTTGTGGGCAATGGTGACACTGCATCGCTTCACCATCCCGACTATGATTTCAACGATGATCTGCTTCCTATCGGTGCATCCTATTGGATCAAGCTGGTGGAAACCTCGTTACCAAAAGCATAGATAAAAGACATAGATAGCTGTGATTGAAAGCCTGCCTTTTTTTGTTGATACCGGCCTGTCCAGTTGGGTCCTTTATGGCCTGATTGCTGCCTCCTTCATGACCTCCGCCCTCACGGCCGCTTTCGGCATTGGCGGCGGGGTTGCACTGCTCGCCATCATGTCCATGGCCATGCCCGTGGCAACATTGATACCGGTACATGGTATCGTGCAGATGGGGTCGAATGCAGGTCGGTCATGGCATTTCAAGCGATTCATCCAATGGCCCTTCATCTTGGCCTTCGCCATCGGAGCGGCCATTGGCACAGCCATCGGCTCTCAGTTCGTCGTGGCACTCCCCGACAATCTGCTCAAACTCATTCTGGCGCTTTTCGTGCTGTTTCTGGTTTGGGGTCCCAAGCCAAAGCGGGTAAGAGGCGGTAATGGTGCCATAGCCATGGGTGGTGGACTGTCATCTCTGGCTGGCATGTTTGTCGGGGCCACTGGTCCATTGGTCGGTGCCATCGTGGCAGGCCGCGCCGATGAGCGCCAGGCCATCGTTGCCACCCATGCCTGTGCCATGACCTTGCAGCATGGACTTAAAATTCTCGCCTTTGGCGCAATCGGCTTTGCCTTTCAAACCTGGCTCGGTCTCCTAATTGCCATGATTGCCTCAGGTTACGCCGGAACGATTGTCGGTGGAGCTATCCTGAAACGCATGCCGGATCATTATTTCCGTGTCATTTTCAAAGGCCTGCTGACCTTGCTGGCCTTGATGATGCTGGGCAAAGCATTGTTAGGCTTTGCGGAGTAACTCCCCGCATAAGCCTCAGGTTACGATCCGGGGATTGCGGTGCCCCCAATCCGTACAAAGATCCGCCATGATCGTTCCTGACAGATCTTCCATTGTCCGAACGTTTATGGCCTCTTCGCCATAAGCGCCAAAGACCACCACCTCATCACCGACTTGCGCATCCGTCAACGCACTGACATCGACAACAATCGTATTCATGGAAATCTTGCCCAGAACCGGTAGCTGCTTACCCCGAACCAGAACCTGACTACGGTCGGAAAAGCGACGGCTATAACCGTTGGCATAGCCAATCGAAATATTGGCCAGCATTTTGTCTTCCGACAGCAAGCTCGAGCGATCATAGCCAATGGTACTGCCTTGCGGATAGCGACCGATGGATGTGATGCGCGCTTTCAGGGTCATGGTCGGTTGAAAACCGAGATCCTGCCGAACCAATCCATATAGAACTGCCCCACAGCGCATCATATCAGTTCCCACTTTTTGTCCAGACACAAGGGTCAAAGAACTTCCCCCATGAACGAGAATATCTTCACGTCTGAGCGATGAGTTGCGGAAGACCCAATTCACATCATGATGAAAGCGGGTAATGCTGATCTGCAACTCCTCAGTCAGATTGGATGGAAAATGGGTACAGATACCGACAATATTGTCCCCAACCAGCGAAATGATTCTGGCAAAACTCTCCCGCCCCGACGTAATGGAAAGCTCCAATCCATCGCGAGACATGCCTCCCGCATTGAGCGATAGGTGAAGCGGGATCACAAGGTCGCGCTTCTTAATCAGCCCTGCAAAAGCCTGGGCAGCTTCAACCGTGCTGACTTGCTCTTCGACATCAAAGGGCAGCGCATTCACCGCCTCGTCAAACGTCGCAGTACGCAAACGCATGATGGTGCCCCCAAACCCTGCTTCACGCACGGCCATGGCCTCCGAGTTGGAGGTGATCCCCACATAGCCGATCTTGTGGCTGAGCAAAATCGGCACCACATTCTCGATCCCGTGGCCATAGGCATCGGCCTTGAGCACGACACAAAAACGGCTTCCAGCCGGAAGAATATCCAGCGCAATTCGCAGATTTTGCTCGATTTTGGCGCAAGAAATCTCGCACCACGACGAATGGAGTGGCGTTGTCTTCATCTTAAACGACCGGTAAGTCTATGGAAACGTGAAAATATCAGCGGTGGCGATCATGCCACCGAAACCAAATCTGCTAGCTGAACATCAAATCGGGCAACCAGAGAGCGACTTGCGGAATAAAGGTTGTGATCAACAATGTCGGCAACCAAGCAAAAACAATCATGATCAAGGTCGGCTTCATCATCACATTGACCGGCGTGTCGGTGACTCGCGCCCCCAGATAGAGCAGTGGAGCCGTTGGCGGCGTGATGTTGGCCATACCCAGATTGACGCCAAGGACAGCGGCAAAATGAACGGGGTCCATGCCCACGCTTTGCACAATCGGCAACAGCAAGGGAGCAGACAAAAGCAGACCCGAAATATCGTCCATCAGCATGCCAATCAGGATCATCACCAGATTGACCATCAGCAAAACAATGATCGGATTGTCCGAGACCGAATAGATCAGTTCCTTCGCGATAGCCGGAATATTCTCAAAGACCAAAAACTGGGAAACGATCAGCACGATGAGAACCATCATCATCACCACGCCAATGGTGGTGCCTGCATAGCGAAGCGTGGGAAAGAAATTCTCCCGGGTCAACCCCTTATAAACAAAGAAGCCAATTGGAATGGCATAAACCACAGCAACACCGGCGGCCTCGGTTGGAGTCATGACGCCCCCATAAATTCCACCCAAAATGATCACCGGCATCAGCAAGGCGGGCATGGCCTTGATGCCACGCTTGCGCAACTCAAACCTGAAACTTCCCTCATGGCGGTCGGTTTTCAGATCTTTCACATTGCGCAGCATGACAAAGTTCACGATACAAAGCAGCAAGATGAGGATAAGCCCTGGCACAACGGTCGCCAAAAAACACTTCAAAACGGACTGCTGTGTGACCCAGGCATAAAGAATTTGCGAAGAGCTTGGTGGGATCAGCAACCCCAAAGGGCTGGCGCTGACGATCAAGGCAGCTGCCAGACCATCTGGATAGTTGGCCTTGCGCAAATGCGGCATCATGATCGAGCCAATGCAGGTCAACGTCGCCGCAGCCGAGCCGGAAATCGCCCCGAAAATACCGCTGGCAACGACGGAAGCTGCGCTCAACCCACCACGGATGTGGCCGACCATCAATTCCGCCAGGGCAACCAATGGTGCAGCAATCCGGCCCCGCTCCATGATGGCACCTGCCAGAATGAAAAGCGGGATCGCCAGTAGAACAAGTGAGCTGATTTTCCAATGTCCGGTCGGCATGAAGCCACTGACATCATGGCCGCCAAAGAAGGCGATGAACATCAAAACCGCACCAAAGGCCATCGGAACACTGACGCCAATGATCAGCATGACGCAGATCAGGATAAGACTTCCCAAAATAATCATCTGACGGGATCCTCAAGAATTGGATGCAGATTTGCTATCGAGCGTTGGTTTGCACCTGAACAGAACAATCAAATGCAGCAGGCTGTAGAACGCCATCAGGCCAAAACCAACCAGCATGGCAAGACGGGGTACAAAGAAAGGAATACGAAGAGCAATCGTCGTCCGCCAGCGTGGATAGCTCTCAATCTCGTCAATCAGCATCAGGGTCGACCAATAGACCAGGGCCAACGCCACGATCAGTTCAATGGATCCAACAATAATGGAACGCAGATGTGCCATGTGCGGATCCTTGATGACATAGGTCAGCAAATCCGCATTCACATGCGTCCCATCATGGGTCCCCATCGCGCTACCGGCAAAATAGAGCCAGAAACAGATGATCAGCAGCCATTCTTCATAGGCAAACAAATCCGCCCCAAAACCATAGCGAAAAACCACGACGAAGAAGAAAGTCCCGGCCATGATCAGGCAGCCAATGACCAGCATCCATGATTTGATGACAATCAATCGGTCGATGAAGCGGGCCATACCCGGAGAGAAATGCTGGGAGAGATTGGTCATGACAGCCCTCTAACCTCTATATGCAAGATGAACAGGACAGGCAACCACGATAGACCGCCTATCCTCTTGCTGATTTTCGGTAAGGACTATTTGGCAGCCATCAGCTTGTCGATCACATCCTGACCAACGATTTCGGCAATCTGCGGCCAAACATCAGCCCGAACTTTCTTGGCGATGGTAGCACGATCTGCATCAGAAACCTCTACGACCTGATAGCCACTTTCGCTCAGTTTCTTGACATATTCAGCCTCATTGTTGCGGCCCCAGGCTGCATAGTCTTTTGCAGCTTTGTCGAACGCCGCCTGAACCGCTTTCTGCTGCGCTTCATTCATCTTGCCCCAGCTTTTCTTGGAAGCATAATAAGTGGTGTTCTCGACCACCGCATTATAGGGAATGAAGGCCTTGCCAACGCCGGACGTTGCAAAAGCACTGTACGCCAACTGAGCGGTACAGCAAATGGCACCATCAACGGTGCCAGACTGAATGGCCGGGAAGACTTCGCCCCAGTTCATGGTGGTGGATTTGAAGCCCATGGCATTGACGGTGGATTTGATCACCTGAGAGCTCCAGACACGAATATTCATGTCTTTGCTATCAGTGTTGGTCGCATTGGCTGGTACGCCTTTGGCGACAACCCCGATGAAGCCTTCCGGCGCATTGGCCAGCAATTTGAGGCCCAAGCCATCCAGACGCTCGGCAAAGATAGTGTTGAACGGGCTGTCTTTTTTCAGATAGGTCTTTTCCGCATCATCCCAGCTCGAGACCAGATATGGCAGGGAATTGATTTCCAGAACCGGGTCATTGTGGGCGTAAACAACAGAGTGAACCAGATCCACGTTGCCGCGAGACGCCGCTTCGAACAATTCCTCACCAGAGCCAAGCTGGCCGGCCGGGAAGAGATTGACTGTCACATCCACATTGGCCGCTTCAATATCCTTCTTGATCTGATCCAGCAATGTATTGCCGAAATGCTCGACCGGAACCACACCAGCCAGTTTCAAGGTGATGTTGTCTGCAGCAGCAGAACCGGCAAGACAGACACCCAATGCAGTCGCAGCCAGCAATTTCGTAAGATTGGTCATAAGTTTCCTCCGTTGATGCGCTTTTGGTCATTTGAGAAAGGAGAAATCCGGTCTCGCCTGAAGTGACCACCTCCCTCGACTTGCGCCTTGGGGCTATTGGACCAAGACTAGACATATTACACAAGTTCATATAATTAATGCCGATATAAATCAGGATTATATTATATGAACCGCACCGATCTGGAACGCTTCTGCCATAACCTGGACTGGAACCTGCTGCATACCTTTCTGGTCATTGTCGAAGAACGAGGTGTCACACGCGCTGCAAAGCGCCTGCTGGTTACACAACCTGCTGTCACCAACGCCTTGAAAAGACTTGAAGTCCAGTTCGATTGTACCCTCATAGATCGGGGAGAAAACGACTTCACTCTGACCAAAGCCGGGCAGCTTCTTTATGAAGAATGTCAGGAGGTATATAGCGGTGTATCTCGCATGGCAGAGCTTCTGAAAGATGTGCGTGAAGAAGTCACTGGCCATGTCTCAATTGCAGCTGCAACCCATTGCAGATCCCCTGTCATTGATGTCGCACTGGCTCGTTTTCATCGCGAAAATCCCAAGGCAACGCTCTCCATTCAGGTCGTTACCAGTGGAGATGTCGTCACCCTGGTCAAACGAAAAACCGCCTCCTGCGGCTTTGCTCTGACAACAGCAAGCGCTGCGGGTCTGGTCTCTGACGTAATTTTCCGTTCGCACTTTTCACTTTATTGCGGCAAGGAATGCGAGCTATTCGGACGCAATGACATCACCCTGGAAGAAGTCGTCGCCCAACCCTATGTCACCTATCCGACGGATCAATCAGGATCAGAGATGGCGCGCCTGACCCGTGCGCGTCAGGAAATCAATTTCGACAAGCTGCCAGTTGGCCGCTCTTACCATCTGGAAGAGCTGGTCCGCATGGTTGAGATCGGCATAGGTATTGGCCCCTTTCCAGTCCATGTTGCTCAGCCCCTGGTTGATGAAGGGCGCCTCTGGCGCCTGCCTTGCTTTAAAGAACTTCCTGTTTTTGATGTCTCACTGGTGACCAATCCCAAGACGAGACGAAATGGAGCAGAAAGCGCCTTCATCAAGATCCTTCTCGATGAAATTGCCAGAACCCCAATGGAAGAGCGGAGCTATCTGAATTAGGCCGTCAGCACGATCCATTTCCAACTCGAAGAAACGAAGGATTGGTGGTTTTCATATATTGGACATAATGGGACAAATCAGCAAAGCCCCCGCGAGAATACAATTCTTGACTATCGGCAAAGAAAACAGGACTGGAAGTCGGCAGCATTGCAATTGTTTCGACGATGGTTCGATGAGAAATCAATTTATGTTTGTTTGGCAGCTGTTTCCTAATATTGAATACTCATCCATAGAGTTCGTGAATTCTGATTGGGTGTAGCGGTTTCGTGGTTTTGGAAACCTCGTTTCGCCCAAAACCTGATTGCACGAGAATTGTCTTTGTTAACTCCCACATGAAACGCAGCTGCATCTAAATCGCGGGCATTATTTTTCCATACTTCAAACAACCTATTCCCTACACCTTGGCCTTGAATTTCAGGCAAAAGATTTAAATGGAGATGTGCTGGATAAGCCTCGCACAGATCCTTTGGAGGGATTTGGGGATTATGAATCATATAGGCTCTGCGCTGATCCGCATCCCAAGTCGAACGAGATGTTTTCGATGGTTTTGGGTATTTCCGCCTTAAAGCAGGCCACCACTGTTTTTCTTGCCTGCACGCAAACTCATACGTATCCAATGTACCCACACAAAAGCCCAAAACCTTTTCTTGATGCTCGATCACAAATGCCAGATCGGGTTCAAGCATCAGATAAGGGCCTGAATAGATATGCCCCATCATGTCAGGATCAACATATAGAGTTTGAGCATCACCACCCAGATGTCCCGTTTTTAGTGATATTGAATATAGGCTACCAAGGTCATCATCCCGCGCTTTACGAATTTCCATATATCCAAACCAAGTCAGAAAACAATATATTTGATAGCCAAATCTACTCTAGCTACAAGACGGCATGCAAATTGTTTGGACCGTGATTTACCACCAATCTTTGGACGTAAAACTCATCCAGATGAACTGCGACAAATCACTCGAGACGTTTGTTCCACACCACTTGGAAACGTCAATCCTCGCATGCAAGTGATCGATTCAACTAGCCCTTTTGACGCGAATTTCTGAGCATCCATTCGAAAATTCTGCGCCCAGGTAAAGGCGTGAGATCTGAGCTTCTGGTGTCTGCAACTTCGCGAAAGCCAGTTTTCTTTAACACGTTGATTGACGCCACATTATCGCTGGCCACATCTGCAAGTAACTGACGACGTTTAAAATGTTGAAGCGATGACCCTCGATATAAATTCAGCAGCTTTGTGCCGTATCCTTGGCCTTGAAAAGGTGCCCCAAGCCAATAACTCAAGCCTATGCGATCTGCGTCAATTTCATAGGAGCCGATTGATCCAATAAGTTTATCTGCGTCCAATAACCCGACCCCAAACACACAAGGTGTTTGCTCAATCTGATTTTCAAGAGAATATTCAAATTTCTCATACAGCTCTTCGATTGAACAATCTGACAATAGTCTGACCCCGGATCCTGGCCGGATCTCACCCTTTAGTGAACCCGATACTCTAGGATCTGACAGAAGGTGGCAGTAATCTATCTTATCATCGATACTCAACGGTTGAACAAAGATACATCCATCAGACATACGCATAGGCTTGATCCGTATATATGGGAAAACGCTCCTCTCAACGATAAGAAAGCTATCCATTCCCCTTATGATATTCAAGCTAAACGAGCCCTGAAATCCTTGAATTACAGGGATATTATCTGCCCATTTGGTGGTCGTATCGAATAATCTCGCCCCTGTTCATAAGCACCTTTGATCACTTCAAAGATAGCCAACAAGATCACGGATGGATTGGATGAAGGATTCTCCAAATTCACATCCGGTATTCTTCATCTTCGATTACGTCATGATAACCTCCTTAAAAGCTATCATGACGTCAATCTCAAATGATTTGGGAACCCAGATTCTTAAAAGAGCCCCAATACCTATTCGAAGAAGAAATTTGGCAGGAACATTGGTATTTGAGGGATATATGTGATCAGCATCAATGTTGGCAACCATGCGAAGGTGATGAAGATCAATGTTGGCTTCATCATCGCTTGGACAGAAACACCGGTCACTCGTGATCCCAAAAACAAAAGAGGCGCGGTCGGAGGCGTGATATTTCCCATGCCCATATTGACGCCCAACACCGCCGCAAAATGAACCGGATCCATTCCCGTACTGACAGCAATGGGGGTCAGCAAAGAGGCGCTTAGGACAAGTCCACTAAAATCATCCATAAGCATGCCGATTAGGATCATCACAACATTGATCATCAATAGAACAACAACTGGATTGTCAGATACCGAATAAATCATGTTGCGGGCAATTGTAGGTACATCCTCAAAAATGAGGAACTTACTCACAATTAGCACCATGAAGATCATCACCATTACCACACCAATGGTGACACTCGACTCTTTCAAGGTTTCCCAAAAGATTTTCCAGGTCAGCCCTTTGTAAATCCAGAAACCAACAGGGATCGAGTATATCGCAGCAACACCCGCAGCCTCGGTTGGCGTCATGACACCGCCATATATGCCGCCCAGAATAACAACCGGCATCAAAATCGCCGGCACAGCGTTAAAGGTAGATTTTCCCAATGCTACAAACGGACTTCCATCGATTTTGGTCAGCTCGATATTTTTGGCATTTCTCAGCATAACAAAGTTGACGATGATCAGGAAAATGGTGAGTAACAATCCCGCTGCCAATGCTGCCAAGAAACACTTGAGAACAGACTGCTGTGTCAGCCAGGCATAGATCAATTGTGCTCCACTTGGAGGAATGAGCAAACCAAGAGGACTGGCACAAACCAAAAGAGCAGCTGAAAACCCTTCTGGGTACCTGTTACGGCGAAGATGCGGGAACATTATAGAGCCAATACAAGTCAGCGTAGCAGCGCCGCTGCCTGAAATAGCCCCAAACATGGCGCTAGCGAGAACGCAAGCGCCACTGAGTCCACCTTTAATTCGCCCCAACAACAATTCGGCAATAGCAACGATGGGGCCAGCGATTTTACCCCGTTGCATAAGATCTCCTGCCACAATGAACAGCGGGATGACCAGAATGATGATCGTGTTCATTTTCCAATGACCGGTTCCCATAAAGGCCGAGATATTGTGATCACCCAATAGCGCAATCAAAATCAACACCCCACCAAATGCCATGGGCACTGCAACGCCAGCGATCAGCAATGCGACGACAAGGAAAATTGAAAGCCCTAGCAACATTGTTCTTCCCCCATCAATTTGCACTGAACTGGGCTTGGCTCCCGGATCATTTGCGGTCCAAATCTCACAAGAACATAGACATGCAACAAACCATAGAAAGCCATGAAGAAAACCCCGAGAAAGATGCCCAGATGGGCAACAAAGAACGGAATTTTGAGGGCAATTGTTTTCTGCCAGTACGGATATTGCGCAATGCCGCTATCCAACAAAAGATAGGTCCAATACAGCATGACAAAGCAGATCAGTGTTTCCACGACATGCAGGCATAGTCGCCTGAGCCAAATGGCGCGCGCAGATTTGAAATAGGATTCAAGAATGTCAGCCCGGATCTGGGTATCTTGATAACTTCCTACACCACAGGCCAGAAAATAGAGCCAAAATGAGATTGGTAGCAACCATTCTTCATATGCGAAGAGATCCCAATGCAGGATATATCTAAAGATAACAACCATAAGAAAGGTCAGGGGAAGAATAAGCGTCGCAATCGCACTCATTGCCAGTTTCGCGGTCACCAGTTTTCGAACCAATCTCCCAAATCTGGGCGGTAATCCATCCGCTAGTTCCATATCAAAGCAGCCTTTCAGTAAAAAAACGCGCTCAGGCCTAACGACCTGAGCGCGAATATTTGTTTGATGTTTTACTTGCTCAGTCGGTCAAGAAAATCCTGACCAATGACATCTGCGACAGATGGCCAGATTTTTTCCTTTACGACAGCTTTGATTGCGGCGCGTTCCTCTGGGGTGAATGTGACAATCTCCCAGCCTTTTTCCTTGAGCTTACCCATGATCACATCGGTACGCTCCAAGGCTTCATCGGACATACGTCTTGCTGCTTTGCTTGCAGCTGTCTGAATAACTTCCTTCTGTTTCTCGGATAGTTTCGCCCATTTTCCGCCATTCATATAAATGAGCTGATTCTCGGTGAAGGCTGCATAGTCGAGATAAACGCTCCCAACATCACTGGCAGCAAAAGCAGTGTAAGCAAGTTCAGGAGTACAACAGATCGCTCCATCAATTGTGCCAGCTTGAACAGCGGGGAAAACCTCAGCCCAGTTCATGGTAGTTGTTTGATAGCCCAGAAGATCCATGGTCGATTTCGCCAACTGGGAACTCCAGACACGGAGGGTTGTTTTCTGGTTTCCAATACCACGCGGATTTGCAGGCATTTTGGTCGCAACAGCTCCAATCAGCCCTTCGACGACAGTAGACAAGTGTTTGATGCCGTGCTGCTCAAGAATCTCTGTGTAGAGCTTGTTATATTCAGCATTCGGGTTTTGGGTGATTTTGCGAATGTCGTCCGCGCCACCAACAAGAAATGGAAGACTTTGGAAATCAATACGGGGGTCAGCGACAGCATAAACACTGGCATGCACCATATCTACATTGCCAAACTTGGCATCATCCAACAATTCTTCACCAGACCCAAGCTGCCCTGCAGGGAAAAACTTAATATCAATCCCTACATTTGCCCCTTCAATTTCAGCAATCATATCTTCGAGAACACGATTGCTGGCATGCGCTTCTGGTAGGGTTCCTGCCAATTTCAAAGTGACATCAGCAGCCACAGCAGGAACTGCCAAGGTTGCAAGCACGGTCGCACTTACGAGGGTTTTGCGAATTTTCCGAAACATTATTTCCTCCCAAATATAATGAGTTTCAGGAACAAGTTCCCTGCTCATTTATAGAATTGCCAGTTTTTGCTGCATCTGGCCGGGAGTGATTTTTATCTCTATACCTGTTTGAAAATACCCTTGCTTGAAACAAGCAAATTTCCTTCAGACAAGTACAAAAGATATACAATATCTAATAGATGAGGGAATCTCCCTCTCCATTTTCATGGGTCCCAGCCAGGTTATTAACTACCCGGATGTTGAGAAACCTGACAGCACCACATGTCCTCTCGTGCTCTTTTCTTCTTCAACATCCCGGCGCTAGAATCCTAGCGGGATCGACAAAGCGATATGTGCCAAATTCTCCTGTTTTCAATTAAATTTCGACACAAATCATGCATTTGGAAATAAAATTTGGCATTAAATGTCAAAACAAAAAACGCTCTTTTATGTTGACCATCTCTGCATCCCGTACTGGTCGCCAGTGGATTGCACGTTATTGATGGGAGGGACGTCTGTCATTGGAATTGAAGGAATGCATGAAAACCATGCCATTGTGAACAAAGATTTTTATGTTTAGATTGACCGACCTCTCCCTTTGCTCACCTCGCCTCCATTATCTGATTATGATAATGTTCAATGGTGTTCACTGGATGCGGAGAGTGCAAATGGACGTCAAGGATCGCCAGATCATACGGGCTTTACAGGAAAACGGACGTCAAACCAATTCTGAGATCGCAGATCTAGTCAATTTGTCTCCCTCCCCCTGTTTACGCCGGATTCGCAATCTTGAGAAATCTGGCGCAATACGTGGTTATTCGGCAGATGCGGATCCAGTAATGTACGGGCTGTCGGAAACTGTCTTTGTCCGTATCAAACTGGAATGCCATAACAAGGATGGTGTGAAACAATTTGAGCAGAAAATTCAAAATATCGATGAAATATTGGAATGCCACTTGTTAACCGGTCCGATGGACTATCAATTGAAGGTGGTGGTTCCAAACATGGTTTCTTATGAAAACTTTATTCGAAGGAGCCTGCACCCCATACCGGGTGTTGTAACCATCGATACCTGTTTTGTTTATGGCACGATCAAAAAGAAAGCAGCCTTTCCAGAACTTGGCTGATGCCATCAAAAGACAAGAAATCCACTCCAATCGGCGTCATGACCAGGCAATTAGCATTGAGTGAGCATGGGCTGCAGGACGAATGGTTCGGGGCAAGGAACGCTGCAAAGGATCGCACCCAATCCGTCGTTTATGCAACTGATCAATTTACTCTGTGTTCTTGCATGTCTTTGGATCTATATTGCAAAAACTTGATTATCAGATTTCGCTCTTTTTTCGACAAACCAGCTCTTGAAGCCATGGCTTTCACATTCGAGGTCCATTGGTTTGCAGTATATCGACCAGGGACACGACGCTCATGACATGCGGTGCATTTCATGCTGAAAAGCTTATCGGCACGCGCCCATATTGCTTCGGCATCGGTCGTTAACATGTTGCTTGCGACCCAGCCATCCAATGTTGCTCGATGCCAGACAAGGCCTGTTTCAGGATCGGTACTGGCTTCCTTCTCAACAATCGAAACCGCTGCTTTTTTCTTAATAGCCAGATCAAGGATCCGCCTTCCCTGTACTGCATATAGCACTCGCTTGGTACCATGCTGATACCAGCCTTCAATTCTGATCTTTGCTTTGGACCCTTGCTGTTTCAGCAAGATCAGCTTGGCTCCGACCGTCAACAAGCCGATTGCTTTTGCATTGGGCTGATTGGTTTTAAAAATGGCAATATCAGAAACCGGATAAACAACCTTTTCATCAAATGCTCTCGCCATGGCTACCCCACAGCCCACATATGCTAATGCGGTCAGGCAACAACAGACCAATCCCATAAAGGCAGCTTTGAGTTTCATTCTTGCTTCCATGTGGTTGTTTGCAACAAGAAGATTGAACCAGTCGTGTCAGAATGCGCGATCCCCACCGCTCCCGACTTCGACCGGTTCACCTTTGTGGATCTTGTCAAAAATGGGAGGCCAAGTTTTCGATCTTGATAATGCGATGCTGGTACCAAGTGAAACATGCTACCTCAAACCATACCGATATCTTGCAGATTGACTGATAATCAGTCGCATTACCCACGATCAATATGGTCTCTGGACGTCGTATCGCGCCTTGAACTCGTCAGCGACCGAAACCCACCTACTCTTTTTTGCAATCAGATTCAGAACAAGCCGTCTGCCTTGCTTTCGTTCTATCCATGAAGAGGGGGCGTGCCCCCTCTTCTTCTTCTAAAATTTGTTGGTTATGGCGACAGGGATCTGCTGCCATAACCTTGTCGTGGAGAACCTGTATCAACCATTAACCGGAGTATTGAAGACCGTCACAGCTGGCACATCACCCTTAAACTTCTCGACATCAGCAATCGCAGTATGCCCACAATTGCCCTGCGCCAGTTTGGAGGTGCTGCGATTATCGGTCAGATTGTTGATGTCTCCATAGGAGCACAATTTTCCCATAGGAGTTTTGACCGGATCATACCATGCACCTTCACAGACCCGGATCACACCTTTTCGGATGTCATCTGTGACTACAGCACCTGCAAGGCATTGTCCTCGGTCGTTAAAGACTCGAACCACATCTCCATCAACGATGTCACGCGCCTTCGCATCTGCTGGATTGATCAGGCATGGTTCACGATCTGCGACAGTGTATTTTTCGCGCAGTTTGGTGCCACACAATTGACTGTGCAGACGATGTTTCGGATGGCTTGTCGTTACGTGAAGTGGGAATTTGGCATCGGGGCCATCAAGGCGTTCAAATGGTTCCATCCACATTGGATGTGGGGGACAATCATCGTAACCCATTTTCTCGATGTTGCGAGAATAGATTTCTATCAATCCAGATGGCGTCCCCAAAGGCTCCAATAATGGATCTTCGCGGAAGTCTCCATATCTGACATAATTTTTACCTTCATCAGTGATGGGGTAAAGAACATGGCCTTTTTCCCAGAAGGCATCGAAATCAGGCATATCAATGCCGGAGGAGTCCGCCTGATCATAAGCAGTTTTGTAAAACTGCCGGATCCATGCCATTTCATCTTTGCCTTCATCGAAGAATTCTCGACTGCCTAAGCGTTCGGAAATCTCTGCAAAGATATCAAAGTCATTGCGTGCCTCATACATTGGCTCGACGACTTTCTTCATGGCAATGATCGCATTGGCCGAATAGTCGCCATACATGGAAATATCGTTACGCTCATAGGTAGTTGTTGCTGGCAGCACAATATCTGCATGACGCGCTGTTGCAGTCCATTGGAAATCGTTGACGATAAAGGTCTCGACTTTTTCCCAAGCTTTCAGCATACCGTTTCGATCCTGGTGATGCATGAATGGATTGCCGCCGGACCAATAAACCAAACGAACATCCGGGAATATCTGCCTCTTGCCATTAAAATCAAATTCGCCGCCTGGATTTTCAAGCGCTTCGACCAGTCGGGACACCGGCAACGCAGTGGCAGCTTTGGATGGTTTTGAGGATGCCCATTTGCTCTCTTGTCTGCCACCATCAGAAATACCGGAAACTTTCGGGCCTGACGCCGATGGGGAACCGCCATTTGCATAGTGATAGGACAAACCAAAACCGCCGCCGGGCAAACCAATCTGGCCCAGCATGCAAGCCAATGTTACCAACATCCAGTGGGCTTGTTCACCATGATGCATGCGTTGCATGGACCAACCGGAAGACAGCATCGTGCGATTTTCTTTGAAATCACGGGCGAGCTGCTTGATGAGCTTGGCTTCGATGCCGCAGATTTCAGAGGCCCATTCTGCCGACTTTGGCTGACCATCTGTCTCACCCATTAGATAAGGCAGGAATTTGTCAAAACCCGTTGTATAATTTTCAAGGAAATCGGTATCCGACAGGCCTTCCGATTGCAGTGTATGAGCCATTCCAAGCATCATGGCTACATCGGTCTGAGGTTTGGGCGAAATCAGTTCGGCATCAAAATATTTGCATGTATCCGTTTTGATTGGATCAATGCAAATAACTCTCTTACCGGTTTTCTTGAAATCCTCCATACCTTTATAGCCACCATGGTCTGGAATAACCCAACCAATCTGATTGGTGACATAGGGATCGGCTCCCCAGATAACCAGAATATCGGTATTCTCGACAACAACTGGCCATGCCGTTTGTTGCTCATATACTTCCAATGTTCCCATCACATGGGGCATGATCACCTGGGAGGCAGCCGTGGAGTAATCGCCAATATGACTTACAAAACCACCTGATCCATTGAGCATGCGACGTCCCAATGTTCTGGCATTATGCAATTTACCAGGACTGAACCAGCCATATGAACCACCAAACAAACCTTCTGGTCCATGTTCTTTCTGGACACGTTTGATTTCATTTGCCACCAAATCAAGCGCCTTGTCCCAGCTAACGCGGACAAAGTCGTCCATTCCTCGGGTTTCCGGGGATGCTCCCGGACCACCTTCAAGATAAGCGCGCCGAACCATAGGATATTTGATCCTGGTCGGGGAATAGACCGAATCCATGACACCTTCCAGTTGTGAGCTTGGATATGGATCGTGCTCCCACCCTCGAACAGAGGTCCAGCGACCATCTTTTACAGTCGCGCGGAAAGCACCCCAGTGAGAACCGGTCAGTACCTCACCATTTGCCGCTCTGGCGACACCAGAGCCGAGAAGCGAAGGTCCAAACAGCGCACCTAAGCTAGCGACTGCTGTTGTGCCGAGGAATGATCTGCGGGATAAACCGTTTGTTTTAGCCATCATAGTCCTCCTTGGTTTCCTTTTGGTTTGATCAGTTACACTGATCGTTCGGTACCCGGAAAACATATTTTCCGAGTGAGGATTGGGGTTGATCTAGTCCGTTCCAAGGCTCAGGCAGCCTCGGAGAATTGGTTTAGGTCCAGTTCGACAAAACCAGCAACTGCTCCTGCCAAAGCTGCATAAAAGCCATGCCGATCGGATCGCGCACATCTGGTGGCAAACTCACCTATCCAACCTTTGAGCCGAGCCTCCAGGAAAGCTTCAAAATGCTTTGGCTGGTCCTGCCTTGCGGCCAATATGGACGCAACTTCAAGCTCAATGGAAATATGATCAGGTGGCTCAGGAAAATCTTGAACTATATGCATGTCCAATTGTTCCAATTCACGCTGCATTGCGCTGAACGGTTCCTGACAAAGCCGTCCCTCAGAGCTTCCATAGGCACTCTCATAGGGTGGAACACTGTTCCGACCTCCAACCCCAAGAAACAGAAATGCATAGACCGCTGCCAATTCTCTTTCTGTTTCTTTCGGATTTTCAGCCATCAAGGAAATGGCGTCGATCATGGGACGCATGAGTGGCATTTTTGCCAGTTTCAAGACGCCTTCATTGATCAGATTTGCAAGATTTTCTATATTTTCTACGGTTAATTCCCGGGCAAACAGTTCGGAAAAAAGAAGATAGATTTCCGACTTTTCTGAAGCGGTTGGGACTGGGATTTTTTCCATAACGATGGTTCTCAGCGTGTATGAACATCGTGGCGAGCTCTTGACGGATCATGTCGCGACGTTCGATTGAATCCAGTTGTTGTAAGTGCCGTGATCGTTGGATCGCGGAAGACCGTCAATGATGTCCGTTTCCACCGGTATCCGAGGCATGCAGCTGGAGATATTTTTGAACGAACCGATATTCCTGCTTGTTGAGGGAAATGAAACGCTTCATGGACTTCATGACACCAATCCACTGGTTGGCCAGATAGTGATCTGCGGCTGGTTTGCCGTGACAGGTGGTACAGGAAGCGGTATACATTTCTTCAGCCAGTCCCCACAATTCTTCACGATCAGCAAGAAGCTTTTCCGCTTTGACCCAGGCATCGAGACTGACCGGTATCCAAACCAGCTCCGTTTCCGGATCAGTTTTTTCCTCACCCAATTTGACTTGTTCAAGCGCTTTGGGTGACAAGGTAGCGGTGAAGATTCGATGGCTCATCAATTCATAGAATATGCGATCGGCTCCTTTTTGCCGCCAGCCGGAAATACGCACTTTGCGAGCATCACCACTTGTTTCCAGCACCTCAAGTTTGGTCGCTGAAATCAGGAGGCCATCACCACGACCTTGGTCAATTTTGTCCCTATCGAGCCAAAACGGCATCTCGGTCAAAGTAAAAAGCTCACTTGCTTTGGCACCGTCATCCTTCGCCTTTGCTTCTAGCTCTTCAAAGACCAGCTTGTAGCCGCTCGACATGTCTGGCATTTTGTGCGCGATGCCTTTGTGGCAGGAAATACAGGTATCGCCACGTTCTTTGGCCGCCTTCATCTGTTTGGCAGCCTTTTCATGCTGCTTATCAAAGGCCATGGCATCATAGGAATGACAGTTTCTGCATTCGCGACTGTTATTGCTTTCCATCTCGGCCCAGACATTTTTTGCAAGATGCAGTCGTTTGACTTCAAATTTCTCAGGCGTGTCTATGCTTGGGTCGATAAACTTGTAATAAAGTTCTTTGGTGGCGCGTATCTTGCGAACAACTTTATGCTGCCATTCTCTAGGAACATGGCAGTCAGAACATATTGCTCGAACTCCGGACGGGTTGGAATAATGCGGGGTCTTGATATATTCCTGATAAACGGTATCTTCCATCTCATGACAGGAAATGCAGAATCCCAAACTGTTTGTCTTTTCCATGGCGGTATGAAATCCACCCCAGAAAATGACGCCAGCAACTCCACCTGCAACGAGCAGTATGCCCGTTCCCCAGGTTGAACTGGGTTTACGAAACCAGTTCCAGATTGATTTTAGCGGTCCCATTGATTTTTCCCGAAGCCCATTGGTGGGATCTTGTTAGTCTTGCTATTTGATATTGCGAGAGATTAGGTCAGGACGTGCTTTTGGCTATAAGTATAATTCCATCGCAGGCATGACTATACTTAATTTGGCCGTCTATCTTTCGCTTTAGATGTTCATCCAATTATTAGATATTATGTTTTGTCTAATAATTTTGGGTTTTACCTAGATGTAACAAAGCAATGGGTATGGATGCTGGGTTATTGCCGGTTTTTTATTATTGATGATTTCTTTGATTTTCCAACACATGACATTATTTCCTTATTTATGTCGCTTATTATTATGTCAGAATTTCATTGGCAGGTGCTTGCTAATTGCGTAATTCGGAAGCGCTATATTAGCAGAAGATGCCAAATCAAAATAAAAATTGAATATAAAGAAAATATGTCGCAGTAAAATTACTTATTATAGAAGTAATAAATCGATATAATAATTTTTAATATATTTCTCGATCGTCGATATATCTGCATTTGCAGATCGCGAAAACGACCAGGCATTCGTAAACCAAATAGCCGTCTGGCGTTGGCCTATAATCAGGATGAAGGTCGATGCGAAAGGGTAAATTGATTTTTGGGAAGGGACCAAAGAGGTAATATTATATGAAAAACATGCTCATTGATTACCGGTCTGCGGCCAATCGGCAGCAGACCGGTTCTTTTGTGAGCGTTTAACCTTGGTCACAAATCCGTAATTGTGCCTTCAAAGACTTCTGCGGCGAGGCCGACGGATTCCGAGAGAGTCGGGTGAGGATGAATTGTCAGTGCAATATCCTCTGCATCGGCTCCCAACTCGATTGCCAAGGCAACCTCTGCAATCAGATCTCCAGCATTCTGCCCTACAATTCCTGCACCAAGAATCCGTTTGGTTTTTGGGTCAAAGAGCAACTTTGTCAGCCCATCGTCACGGCCCATTGCGAGAGAACGGCCAGACGCCATCCAGGGAAACACAGCTTTCTTGACAATGATCCCTTGCTCTTTTGCTTCATTTTCCGTCAAACCGACCCAAGCAACTTCAGGATCGGTATAGGCAACTGAGGGTATCACTGCAGCATCAAAGGCTGCCTTATGGCCTGCTATGACCTCCGCAGCAATATGTGCCTCATGAACAGCCTTATGGGCAAGCATTGGCTGCCCGACAACATCACCAATGGCTAAAATATGCGGAATATTTGTTCGCATCTGCCTGTCAACCTTGATAAACCCACGCTCATCAACAGCAACTCCAGCAGTTTCAGCTGCTATTTTTTTGCCATTTGGCGCGCGCCCGACGGCGACCAGAATCTTGTCATAGGCCTCCCTACGGGTTTCCTCGCCTTTTTTGAAGGTTACGATAAGACCATCTGCAGCTGCCTCAACCGCAGTTACCTGCGTTTGGAGCATGATTTCCTTGAAACGGGAGGAAGCCCGTTTCATCAAGGGAGCAATCACATCCTTGTCCGCTCCTGGAATGATTTGTGGCATCATTTCTACAACGGAAACTTGTGAACCAAAACGCTGATACACTTGCCCCAGCTCCATTCCGATAATTCCGCCACCCAGAACCAGCAAACGCTTTGGAATATCCTCCAGCTCCAAAGCGCCTGTACTATCAATCACACGTGGGTCTTCTGGAATGAACGGCAATTTAACAGGAGAGGAACCGACAGCAATAATCGCATTTTGGAATGATACAGTCTTCTTTCCTTCAGCAGTTGAAACAACAAACTGATTGGGACCGCCAAAGGTACCAAATCCCTGAATAGTCGTGACCTTACGCTTTCTGGCGAGACCTTTCAGGCCCCCGGTCAAGCGAGAAACCACACTTTTTTTCCAATCTCGAACCTTATCGAGATTAAAACTCGGTGTGCCATAGTCTACACCATGCGCCGAAACCTCTTCTGCCTCATCCATAACCTTTGCGATATGCAGCAATGCTTTGGAGGGAATACAGCCGACATTGAGACAAACGCCGCCCAAAGTGTCACCATTGTCGATCAAAATGACTGATTGCCCCAGATCCGCAGCACGAAATGCTGCACTATAGCCACCGGGACCAGCTCCCACGACAACCGTATCAGCATGGAGGTCACTCCGAGGCAAATCCGCCATTTTCTCGGATGGAACAGTGCCAACCGGATCAGAAGCAATATTTGGTTCTACCCCTTGAGAGAGCAAGGATGCTTCTTGCGTAGCAGCTTCATTTTCCGTTGGCTTTGCTGCCTCAAGCATCATGATCGCAGAGCCCTTGCTCACAAGGTCTCCCTCTGCAACCAAAATTTCGGTAACTTTGCCCGCAATTGGTGCCGGGACTTCCAAAGTTGCCTTATCGCTTTCTAGCATCAAAAGAGGTTCATCAATCTCAACGACGTCACCCTGTGAGACATTGAGCTCAATGACAGGGACATTAGAAAAATCGCCAATATCCGGAATCTCAACCTTAACTGTCATGGTTTCCTCCAATCACAGGTTAATTCGACGGAAATCCTGAAGGATCGTCTGTACAGTTTTGAGGAAACGGGCTGCTGCAACACCATCAACCACACGGTGATCCCAGCTCAGACTCATTGGTTGAATCAGCCGGGGCTGGAAGGTCTCTCCATCCCATACTGGTTTCACTGCTGAGCGCACCATACCCAAGATGGCCACTTCCGGTGCATTGATGATTGGGGTAAAATTTTCACCACCGATTCCACCAAGGGAAGAGATTGTAAAGGTGCCACCTTGCATATCAATTGGTTTGAGTTTGCCTTCACGCGCTTGACCAGCAAGAGAACCCATTTCCGCCGCGATCTCTTTCAAACTCTTTTGATCGGCATCCTTAACAACAGGAACCACCAAACCATCAGGCGTATCAGCGGCTACACCGATATGATAATATTCCTTCATCACCAGCTCATCACCATCCAATGAACTATTGAATTTCGGATACTCTTTTAGAGCTGCGACAACGGCTTTTACCACGAAGGCCAGAATTGTCATCTTCACGCCTTCTTTTGCTTCCGAATTTACCTGCTTGCGGAAGGCTTCCAAATCGGTAATGTCGGCGCTCTCAAAATTCGTCACGTGAGGAATGATCACGGAATTGCGCGCAAGGCTTGGACCGGATATCTTCGCAATACGCGAGAGTTTCTGACGGGACACCGGACCAAATTTGGCATAGTCGACAGAAGGCCAGTCCGGCAATTCCAGACCAAGTCCGGGGCCGGCATTTGTTGGTGAGGAAGGCGAAGTCTGCAGCGCTTGCTTAATCCAGTTTGCAATATCCTCGCGCGTGATACGCCCTTTGAGACCGCTTCCGCTTACCTGACTAATATCTACGCCCAATTCACGCGCAAATTTGCGAATGGACGGGGAGGCATAAACCATATTGCCAGACATGGGACCGGGCAATGGAAGAGAATCCGAAAGCTTCGGAGTAGGGCTTTCAGCCCCTTTTTCAGAGGCAACAATTTCGACCACTTTGTCTGGTTCGGCCTTTGTCTCAGGAACAGCGTCCGATACTGGTACCGATCCGGCAGTGTCCACTGCATCCAACAGAGCGATCAAATCTCCCTTTGAAACTGTATCTCCCTCCCCTAAAAGCACTTCGGCTACGGTGCCAGCAGTCGGAGAAGGAACATCCAAAGTTGCCTTGTCGCTTTCGAGCACCAGAATGGTGTCGTCTTCCACGATTTGATCACCGATCGTGATCGGAAGCTCAATCACAGGAACATCATTGAAATCGCCGATATCGGGTACACGCAATTCAATTTTCTTTGTCATTGTCTTCGCTTTCTCACACAGTCCAAGGGGCAGGCTTGCCCGCGCTCATTCCAAACCTTTCAATGGCTTGCTTTTGCACGTCTGCATCGATTTTGCCTTCACGGACCAACGTTTCAATTGCTGCAAGTGCAATATTCTGACGATCCATTTCAAAGAAAGCCCGCAAAGCTTCTCGCTGATCACTACGTCCGAATCCGTCGGTGCCAAGGGCAACAAAACGCTGAGGGAGATATTGTGCAATCATTTGTGGAACGGCACGCACATAGTCAGTTGCAGCAATTGTTGGGATTTGGGTGCCAAGAGTATCTTGCAAATGTGAAGTGCGAGGTTTTTCTTGCGGCTCATAACGGTTCAGCCGCTCCATCTGCTCTGCATCGCGCGACAATTCCGAGAAACTGGTGACACTGAAGATATCGGAAGCAATATCAAATTCAGCCTCTAGGATTTTACCTGCCTCAATTACTTCCAGCAGAATGGTACCCGCACCAAGCAGATTGACCTTTGCCTTAGTGTCGGAACTCCCATTCTCGTCGACCTTATAGAGACCTTTGATAATCCCTTCTTCGCTCCCGTTGGGCAATGATGGTTGCGCATAGTTCTCATTCATCACCGTGATGTAATAGAATTCATCAATCTGCTCTTCCATCATTCGCTTGGTGCCATGATCCATAATGACGGCAAGCTCATAAGCAAATGCTGGATCATAGCTTCGGCAATTTGGAATAGTCGCTGAAATCAAATGGCTAGACCCATCCTGGTGCTGCAGACCTTCGCCTGAAAGAGTAGTCCGTCCAGCTGTTGCACCCAAAAGAAAACCGCGAGACCGTTGATCAGCTGCAGCCCAGATCAAATCACCAACGCGCTGGAAGCCAAACATCGAGTAATAGATATAGATCGGCAGCATTGGCATGCCATGTAGTGAATAGGATGTCGCTGCAGCAGTCCAGGACGACAATGCTCCCGCTTCGGTGATGCCTTCTTCAAGAAGCTGGCCATTCTGAGCTTCTTTGTAATACATCATTGAGCCTGCATCTTCCGGCTCGTAAAGCTGACCATCAGGTGCATAAATCCCGATTTGGCGGAACAAATTGTCCATTCCAAATGTGCGCGCTTCATCTGCAACAATAGGCACCAGACGCGGGCCGAATGCTTTGTCTTTCAGCATTCCGCCCATCATGCGTACGACAGCCATGGTCGTCGACATTTCCTTGCCATTTGCTTCCAACGCAAATTTGGCATATTTCGTAATATCTGGAACCTTGGCCAATGCCGGCTCCGGCGCCTTCCGAACGCGGGCTGGCATGTATCCACCAAGAACCTTGCGACGCTCGTGGAGATATTGCATTTCCTCGCTATCGGCATCAGGCGTGAAGATGCGCATGTTTTCGACATCTTCATCTGTCATGGGCAGTTCAAAACGGTCGCGGAATTGGAACAGTGCATCGGTGTCCAATTTTTTGGCCTGATGGGCAATCATGCGCGATTCACCAGCACCACCCATGCCGTAACCTTTCTTCGTTTTGGCGAGGATGACCGTTGGACGCCCTTTGTGAGCCTTTGCAGCAGCAAACGCCGCGTATAGCTTTCGGAAATCATGGCCACCACGCTTGAGATTGTTGATCTCCGCCTCGGTCATATGTTCCACAAGGGCGGCGCTGCGTGGATCGGCATTGAAGAATTTCTCACGATTATAATCGCCATCCTTCGCACCCAGATTCTGATATTGGCCATCCACGGTTCCTGCAAAGCGGCTTAAAAGGATATTTTCCTTGTCACGGGAGAAAATTTCATCCCATTCAGATCCCCAGAGAACCTTGATCACATTCCAGCCAGCTCCGATGAACAGAGATTCCAATTCCTGAATTACCTGGCCATTGCCACGAACGGGACCGTCCAGACGCTGCAAGTTGCAATTGATTATGAAGGTCAGATTATCAAGACCTTCGCGGGCGGCCAGGGTCAAACCAGCAATCGATTCCGGTTCATCCATCTCTCCATCACCGTAAACACCCCAGACATGGCGGCCTTCGGTATTGCCTAGACCACGTGCCTGAAGATACCGCATATATCGTGCCTGATAGACCGCACTCAACGGACCAATTCCCATAGATCCGGTGGGAACTTGCCAAAAATCCGGCATCAACCAGGGGTGCGGATAGGAGCACAGGCCATTGCCTGCTACTTCCTGACGATAATTGTCCAGTTGTTCACGGCTCAGGCGTCCTTCAAGATAGGCTCGCGCATAAATGCCAGGTGCAGAATGTGGCTGATAATAGACCAGATCCCCACCAAACTCATCCGTACGGGCTTTGAAAAAGTGGTTGAAACCAACCTCAAAAATCTCCGCTGCAGAGGCATAGCTCGCAATATGCCCCCCCAAGCCGCCATAGGCTTCGTTTGCCCGGACCACGGTCGCCAAAGCATTCCAGCGAATGATCGATGTCAGTCGATTTTCAATTTCCAAGTTGCCCGGATACGATCCCTGCTGTTCAACAGAGATCGTATTTCTATATGAGGAATAAGGCTGCTCTCCCGTTAGCAATCCCTCCACACGAGCTGTCTCTTCAAGCGCCTTGAGGATGAATTGTGCACGTTCATCTCCTGCGGCTTCCTTGGTGCTGATGAGAGCATCAAGCCATTCCTGTGTTTCAGCTGGATCGATATCTGCTTGAGGGTTTTGCGAACGAGTTTGCATAGGCTTAATCCTAATTATTATTTGAATTTGGGCTTCAGTCAGTGACCGTTGTGCTGATGATCTCACCCATCAACTGTACTGGATTGATAACCGTCTGAGCATTGGGACTGTGAGCGATTGCTTTGCGATGCAGTTCTTCAAACTGCTCGGGCGTACCATTCCCGGCTACATGAATTTTGTAGTTTATTTGCGGGAACCCAACAGGGGTGTTTGTGGTAATTCCCATAAAGCCACGCAAATCAAGCTCACCGTCAAAATCTATTTTTACGGATTCCAGCTGGATCCCTGCAGCACTCGCTCCTGCAAGAAAAGCGACCATCATGCAAGATCCCAAGCCAGATAGCAGAAGCTCCTGAGGATTTGGTCCGTGATTGTTTCCCATCAACTGACGTGGTTCATCCGCTTTCCAGGAAAAGGATCGGTTCACACGATGGGGGCCTACCATCATTGGTTTTGTCGATATATTTGATCGAGTACCACTTTCCCAATCAATTTCGATTCCATAGTTCATCACACCCTCTTCAGGACTATCTGAAACTTCATTGACAAACTCACTAAGAGCGGCGGTAGGAATGGCGTTACGCATTTGCTGCTTCCTTATTATGTTTGGCGATTGCGTTGAGGGCATAATCAAAGTCGGAAATGAGATCGTTGGCATCCTCGATCCCGACCGACAGTCGGACGCATCCAGGATGAATTCCAATATCTTCTCGTTGTCTGGAGGTCATGGTTGCCTGAGACGAGTTGAATGGAAGGCTGATCAAGCTTTCAACTCCGCCAAGGCTGGTCGCCTGTTTTGGCAGCTTGAGATAGTCCAGCAAACGCAATGCAGCCTGATCCCCACCTTTGACGAAGAAGGTCACATTTCCTGTACCCATTTTCATCAGTTTCCTGGCTCTCTCATGATCCGGATGGCTCGGCAACATGGGATAGAGGACACCCTCTACCTGAGGATGGCTCTCAAGGAATTTAGCGAGCGCAGTTGCGCTCTCTTCATGGGCACGCATGCGGATTGGAAGCGTTTTTAGACCGCGTTCCAATAGGAAGCAGGCATGAGGATCAAGCGATCCTCCATAATTCAATAACCGAGGCCAAACTACATCCACCAATTTGCGTGGGCCAGCTACAACACCTGCGATCAGATCAGAATGACCATTGAGGTATTTTGACGCAGAATGGACCACCAAATCCACGCCCAATTCCAATGGGCGCATAACAGGAGGTGGCGCGAAAGTTGAATCCACCACAAGACGAAGATTGTACTTGCGCGCAATCTCCACCAAACGAGGAATATCTACCACCTTCAGCACAGGATTGGTGATGACTTCAAAATATAACAGTTGAGTATTTGGTTGAATGGCAGCTTCGATACCGTCCAGATCATAAGAATCGACCAAAGTGGTAGACATGCCTAAAGACGGAAATTCCTGATTGAACAGATTATAGGTTCCACCATAGAGATCACTTGCAGCGACCACATGCGCGCCCTTGTCAACCAACGCCAGAACCGCTGACGTGATCGCCGCCATGCCAGAACTGAAGACAATTGCCGACTCGGCCCCTTCGAGAGCAGCCAGCTTTTCCTGGACTGCCCATTGAGAGGGATTGCCATAACGGCTGTAGATGAAGCGATCTCGTGCGTATCCGCCTTCTACAGATTCATATTGATCGGTATCCAACACAAATGTTGAAGTCTGATAGATGGGGGTACCAACTGCACCAGTTCTTGGATCATCATGCGTTCCCGCATGAACTGCCCGCGTGGATAAACCCAATTCCCCAACATGATCCGTACCAAAAGATGGCCCCGTCTGTCTTTTCCGCTCTAGTGAGTTCAACCATTTGTCTGCTGCAAGGGTAGACATATTGCTAGAACTGTCTCCGCGAATATTGGACTTCGACATATGACTCTCCTATCTGAGAAATGATCTTGCTTTTCAGACTAAAACTGTTTCGTGTGCATCAAGCGCCGTCATCAGATCGGCAAGAATGTCTTCAACATTCTCCAGCCCCACAGACAGACGAATAAGTCCCTCTCCAATGCCATGCTGAGCGCGCTCTTCCGGGGTATAGGTAGAATGGGTCATGCTGGCGGGATGCTGTATAAGGCTTTCGGCATCACCCAGGCTGACCGCCCGCTGGATCATTGACAGTCGGTTCATGAAGGTAATGCCGCCTTCTTTCCCACCGACCACCTCAAATGGAATCATCCCGCCAAAATTCGACATTTGACGCATCGCCAAGGCTTTTTGCTCAAAACTGTCCAAGGAAGGATGATAAACTTTGACGACCGCTGGATGCTGTTCAAGAGCCGCAGCAATCTGGGTTGCGGATTTGCAATGCTGTGCAACTCGAAGACTAAGGGTTTTCAGGCCACGCATTACCAGCATTGCTGTCATTGGAGCCATCACGGCTCCGGTCATATCCTTGACACCCACAAGTCTGATATTTGCAATATCCTCATGACTACCGATCACCATACCTGCTACGAGGTCTCCGTGACCGCCGAGATATTTGGTCGCCGAGTGCACTACAATGTCTGCACCATGTTCCAGAGGACGGGTCAAAACCGGAGTAGCGTAGGTGTTATCGACAACAACCTTTGCATTCACTTGATGTGCAATATTGGAGATTTGCGCAATATCAATCAGGCGGTTGTTGGGATTGGCGGGGGTTTCAAAATACACAACCTTGGTCTGATCATTGATCGCGTCCTGCAAATTCGCAGGATCCGTCATGTCCACAACCGTAACCTTGACGCCAAATCGGGTAAGACCGTGGGTCAGAAAGGCAAAAGTGCACCCATAGAGAGTTTTGTCGACAATCACTTCATCTCCTGAACTGATCAATGACCAAAACACCGATGTAATAGCACCCATACCTGAAGCCGTTGCAAGTCCAGCTTCACCCGCCTCCAAGGTTGCCATGCGCTTCTCCAGCAACACACAGGTAGGGTTCGCAATCCGAGAATAAAAATACCCTTCCCGCTCTCCTGCAAACATCTCACCCCCTGCTTCGGCATCCTCAAATGCAAAGGTCGAGGTCATATGGATCGGTGGTGTCAATGCACCGTCATGGTCCTGGGGGTTATAGCCATGGTGGATAGCACGTGTTGCGAAACCTTTGTCGACAGTCATGATGGGTACTCCTGCAATCATATTGCCCAAGCATCCCACACTCGGAGAGGCGATAACTTGCTTTTTATACCCAAATATGAAAGACAGTTGGCATTAAATGCCAAGGAATGCTAAATGGACAGCAAAGATCGCCAAATTCTTCGCGCACTTCAGCGCAATGGCCGAATGACAAATCTGGAGCTTGCCGAAGAAGTCAGCTTGTCACCATCCCCGTGCTTGCGTCGGTTACGAAATCTGGAATCATCGGGTGCGATCACCGGCTACAGTGCAAAGGTAGATCCAAACACATATGGCCTCCCTATCACCGCCTTCGTTCATGTTCGTTTGAAACAACACGATGATGAGACCGTTAAACAGTTCGAAAACCGCATCCAGCAACTTGATGAGGTTCTGGAGTGTTTCATGTTAACCGGAGGAACGGACTATTTCTTAAAGGTGATGGTATCCGGCCTTGATGCCTATGAAGAATTCATTCGAAACAAATTGCATAAAATCAATGATATTGGATCGATCGACACCAGCTTCATTTATAGCGTCGTGAAACAGACAAATGTTTTTCCGCTCTGAGCAATTGGTCAGTCTTGATCGCAATTGCGGCTCAATGATACAGATTCGCCAGAATTCCTGAGTAGAAATGCTGAAGAGGCTTTCTGGCGGCAGGCGAGCATCCTCTTTCCTGCATACTAAAAAATGCTTCGATACAAGTCTTTGTTTCGAAGCATTTTTGGAGGTATTTTCACAGAAAACAAAACCGAAAATACATTCCCTGACACGCTATTGCATGTCGAGTTTTCGCGCTAAATTTCGCAAATGGAATTTCTGGATTTTCCCGGTTGATGTTATCGGCAGATCGCGGAAAACAACCGTTTTGGGCGTCTTGAAACCCGGTAATTGCTCACGACAAAAGGCAATGATCTCTTCACTATCTATTTCAGCATCATCGCAAAGTTCCACAAATGCGCAGGGGACTTCTCCCCACTTGTCATCAGGCTTGGCTACGACCGCCGCAGCGGCAACAGCAGGATGCCTATAAAGCACAGCTTCAACCTCTACCGATGAGACATTTTCACCGCCGGAAATTATCACATCTTTCAAACGGTCACGAATTTGAAGATACCCATCTGAATGAATGACTGCTCCATCGCCTGACCAGAAATACCCGTTTCTAAATGCTTCTTTTGTTGCTGCTGGATCTTTGTAATAACCCTTCATTACCGTGTTGCCGCGAATGGCGATTTCCCCTTGTCTTTGCCCATCTCTCGGGACCTTGGTGCCATCTTGTCTGTCATATACTTCGATAGCTTCCACCATAGGAAACCGCACGCCCTGCCACGATCGACGCTCAGCAGTTTCTGCTGGCGTCAATCCCGCCCATGTTTCCTGAGGCAAACACTGAGAGACATGACCGTAGGTTTCAGTCAATCCATAGACGTGCATCACATCCATACCCAGAGCATCTGTCGCTTCCAGAACGGATGGCGGCGGTGGCGCTCCGGCGGTCATTACCTTGATGCGCGGTTCAAAAGGCTGCGCTGGGACTGCCTCGCTTTCAGCCATCATCTTCAATACGACAGGAGCTGCACCAAAATGAGTCACAGATTCCCTCTTCATAAAGTCAAACAGCATCTCGGGATGATTGGTATCACTAAACACAATGGTACCGCCAACAATTGCCAGCATCCAAGGATGCCCCCATCCGTTACAATGAAACATAGGGACAACTGACAAATAAATCGGTCGCGCCGAGATCTGCCACGCAGCAACAGTACCCAACGCCATCAAATAAGCCCCTCGATGATGATAGATCACACCTTTGGGTCTTCCTGATGTTCCTGATGTATAATTGAGTGAAATGGCATCCCACTCATCAGAAGGCAAGCTAAGCCGATCAACAGGTTCGGCCAATAGAAGATCACTATAATCATCATCATCCCCACCAATCTGTATGATACGAAGCAAGGCTCCGGACAAGGACAAAGCCTTTTCCAACAACGGTCTCATCTTTTCACTAACAAAGACAAATTGGCTATCGGAGTGGGCAAGGATATAGGCGATACTTTCAGCTTCCAGACGAATATTGAGAGTGGAGATTACTCCACCCGTAGCAGGTATCGCAAAATGCAACTCCAATAATTCGGGGCAGTTTTCCGAGAGTACGCTGATGGTGGTTCCTTTCACCACCCCAAGATCCGACAAACCTTGAGACAAACGGCAGGTCCGTTGATGGGTCTGTTTCCAAGTCCGCCGAACCTCTCCATGAACAACAGCAATCACATCGCCATATACATCGCCAGCTCGTTCCAGAAAAGAAACCGGTGAAAGATTCACAAAATTTGCGTCACCTTTGTCAAATACATCGAAATGTTGCTGCATCCTAGTTTCCTCTTGTTACCAGTCCCTTATGAATTCGGGCGTATCCGTGCGGCGGTTTTGTTGGCAAAAGCCTCCAGGCGAGCACGGGCGGCCGGTTGGGTATTCACGACACCTGCCACTACCGCTTCAGCGTAAGCTGCGTCCATTCCAGACATATTGTTGAGATGGCTAATGGCCGAGCAAATAGCAAAGTTGGTAAGTGGTAAATTTGCAGCGACCTTATCGGCTAACTCAAGGGCCATCTCATAGCTGGAACCTTCCGTGATATATTGTGCAAGGCCCAGATCAACCGCGTTCTGGCCTTGATAAACCCGGCCGGTGAGGATCATATCGATCATCCGCGATTTGCCAATCAGGTCGGAGACGCGAATAGTAGCCCCCCCACCCGTGAATATGCCTCTTTGTCCTTCTGGAAGCGCGAAGTATGTGGTCTGATCCATGATCCGCACATGAGCTGAACTGGCCAACTCCAGCCCGCCTCCAACGACCGCACCATTGAGCGCAGCAATAACCGGCACACCGCCATATTCCATCTTGTTGAACGCTTCATGCCAACGCAAACAAACATGCATGAACTCGTCCGGACTACGATCTTCTTTCCAGTGTTCGATAAGATCAAGCCCAGCACAAAAGTGATCGCCTTCTCCACGCAAGACAACCGCCCTTACACCATTCTGATGGGCTGTGCTAAAGAAAGTCACCAGATCTTCAATGGTTTCAAGATCAAGAGCATTGCGTTTGGTAGGACGATTGAGCGATATTACATGCACTCCATTGTCATGCCCTTGAATAGCCAGCTTCCCTCTTGCATTAATTTCCTTGTAATGATGCATGGGATATTTCCTTTCAATTTTTCAGATCTTTGCCGGGCATTGATTTCTGTTAAGCAGCACTGTTATTGGCAGCTATCAAATTATCTACCCCTGCAATGACCCGCGCACCATCCGCCATCACATCAACCAGCACATGCTGAGCATAAAAGAGAGCGGTGGTAACCTTGCTGGTCATGAATTCAGTGTCTTCATTACTTCGAATTTTTGCTTCAGCCACCAAAACCGAGCGCCCTAGCTGCCAACAAGTGGCTAAATTGCTCGTAAGCATCAGAAATGGATGTGCACCAGAAAAAGCTGCATTCATGTTTTTAGGGGCAGTTTCAAGAAGCCAATCCAAAGAAGTCTCAAAAGACTTCCGTGCGGTTTGCAATTGAACAGAAATCTTTTTCGCCTTGATACTGCCTGTCATTAAAAGCCGCTCGGTCTCGGCGACCAAGTTGGCAAATTCGCAGGCTGTTCCGCCTCCATCATGCAATATCTTGCGTCTCAAAAAATCATTGGCCTGAATGCCCGTCGTACCTTCATAAATGGGTAATATACGTGCATCTCGATAGAGTTGTGCTGCACCAGTTTCCTCGACAAACCCCATGCCACCATGGATTTGAATATTTAGTGAGGTGATCTCTACTGCCTTTTCAGTACAATAGGCCTTGACGAGTGGCGCCAGAAATTCAGCCAGTGATTGTGCAAGAGGCCTTTGCGTATCTTCCCCATATTTGCCCAGATCCATCCAACCTGCCAACGAGTAAGCCAGGGCTCGGCAACCTTCAGTCAAAGCTTTCATTCGCATGAGCATACGCCGAACATCCGGATGGTGTTTGATTGCAACAGAATCAGAACCATCAAGCGCGCGGCCTTGTATTCTCTGAGCTGCAAAGGCCAATGCCTGCTGATAGGCACGTTCAGAAATGGCGACGCCCTGCATACCAACAGCAAAACGGGCGTTCATCATCATCACGAACATATAGGTGAGACCATGTCCTTCCTCACCGATCAGATAGCCCTTTGCTCCCTCATATTCCAGAATGGCAGTGGGACTGGCGCGCACTCCCAGTTTGTGTTCAAGGCTTGAGCATTGAATGTCATTGCACTTGGTATATGTACCATCTGCGCTCTCCAGATATTTAGGTACAATGAAGAGGCTGAGGCCCTTTGATCCTGGTGCTGCACCGGGGGTGCGAGCCAATACCAAATGGATAATGTTGTCCGAGAGTTCATGATCGCCATAGGTAATAAAAATCTTGGTGCCAAAGATCCGATAAACTTCGCCCTCAACCGGCTTGGCCTTGCAGCAAATCCGCCCAAGATCACTACCAGCCTGCGGCTCGGTCAGATTCATGGTAGCCGACCATTCCCCAGAAATGAGTTTGGGCAGATATCGATCCTTCTGCATCTTCGAGCCTTGAGCATCCAATAGATGGATTGCCCCATCGGTTAGCAGAGGACAGAGCCCGAAGCTCAGGTCAGCAGAATTCAGCATTTCTGTTGCTGCAGCTCCGACTATTCCGGGAAACCCCATTCCTCCATAATCGACAGAATGTGTAAGACGCTGCCAGCCCATTTTGACAAATTCTTGATAAGCAATACCGAATGGTTCGGGCAGAACCACCTTGTTGTCGACGAGTTGAGCACCAACCTCGTCACCAATAGAACTGAGAGGAGCAATCAACTCGGAACAGAAGCGTGCAAACTCTTTAAGAACCGCCCGGATATCATCATGATCCACATGAGAATAATGAGGAAGATCACCGACATCGGACCAGTTTGACAGATATTCAAGACTGAATAGCATATCTTTCATCGGTGCATCATACGCCATCTTGCATACCTCTAGATTGTTTCTTATTGACAATAGAAAGGTTTCAAAGGCCAAAACAAGCTCATATTTGGACATCCTACTTTCCAAAAGTGACAAAATATGCTTATTAATTGGATATTATGTCCATGTCCGATCCTGTAAATCTTGCGACTGTTTCCTCTCAATTCATTGGCGATTGGCTTGATGCGTTGAGCGGTTATTGCTCGGAGGATGAGCTCGACTCTTTTCTCTATCGATCAGGTTTTCCAAGCCGTTCATCTCAAGGAACCACACGAGTGACCCTTGATCAGATCGTGCGTCTATATCAGATTGCAGCGGTCGAAACAGAAGACGAAATGATGGGACTTTGGAGTCGGCCTATTCGCGCAAGGGCTTTGCAGCATCTTTTGACGACAGTTCGCGAGGCGTCCTCATTGCCCTCAGCTTTGTTCCGTTTTGTGACATTCTGGAACCTGTTGCTCGACGATTATCAATTTGATCTGGAGGACAAGGGCGATCTGATCACACTAAGGCTAATGTCGAAAGAGCGGCAATCAATACAGCGTTTTGGCCATATGTTGATCTTGAAATTAAGCCACGGACTACTGTCTTGGCTGGCTGGCCGGGAGGTGCCTGTCCGGGCGGTACAGTTTGCGTTTGATTGCCCCGATTTTGCTGAGGATTATTCGATCATCTTCCCCGCTTCGGTTTCCTTTAATGCATCTTTTTCGGCCATTACCTTCGAGCCAGACACATCGGCACATCTCACCCCCCGCAGCAAGGCTGAATTACTACAATTCCTTACACGAGCTCCCAGAGACTGGATCTTTACCGCATTTCACGAACACAAACAGTCTCTGCGTGTGCGTGATTTTCTCTTCCGGTCCGGTTGGGAGCAATGTGGCCTTATTGATGCAGCCAAAGAAATGAATATGACTCCGAGAACATTAATGCGCCGATTGGAAGAGGATGGTACGTCTTTTCAAGCCATCAAAGATGGCCTTCGCAGAGATATGGCCATCCGTAGCCTGAGGAACGGTCGCAAGAGCATTGAACAAATCTCCCAAGAGGTAGGTTTCTCATCTGCCGCGAATTTTCACCGGGCCTTTCTGCGCTGGACCGGTGCCACCCCTAGCACCTACCGACCATCATAATCCGTCCGACCAACCCCATAAAGCCATTGGAGATATTGTCTGAGCGCAGGGGTGCAGCATCCCTAACCATACCCGAATACCATGTGCTGGGGTATCAAGTGTTCAGCTATGTTCTGGATGATGCTCTGAAATAGACGAAAAGCTCAATATTCATGAGCCTTTTGAATTTATCCATGTTCAAGGAAAGATGGTGCCCCTGGCCCGACTCGAACGGGCACGTCCAGTGGACAGCAGATTTTGAATCTACCGCGTCTACCAGTTCCGCCACAGGGGCACGTGAGGAGCGAATATAGAAACTTTTTGCGCCCCGTCAACAGATATTGAGCGCAATTGTCATATCTTCAACACGATTTATCGCTCCCTTAACAATTCCACCATTCCCCTTTGCTAGGACAGCATCAAGCATTAAAGCCTTTCCCATGATTGTTGAAGCACGGAAAAGGCTTGAACTTAATCTTTGGAAGCGAATTCTTGTCCGAAAAGTACTTCAATTTTTCAGGAATGCGCTCTAGATAAGGGCGATCACGGATTACCCGGCAACTCAGAATTAACGGATCAAGGAAAGAGAGAGCAGATGCTGAGAAAACTCTATGACTGGACCATGTCGCTGGCGGCATCACCAAGAGCCAGCTGGGCCTTGGGGTCAGTCTCTTTCATCGAAAGTTCCGTTTTCCCGATCCCGCCTGATACGCTGCTGATCCCGATGGTGATCGCAAAGCGCCAAAAAGCATGGATTTACGCCTTCATCTGTACCATCACATCCGTGCTTGGTGGTTTGCTTGGCTATGCCATTGGCGCATTGTTGTTTGATCAAGTCGCTCAGCCGATCCTGCAATTCTATGGCTATGCCGACAAATTCTCAGACTTTGCCAATCGCTACAACGAATGGGGCGTCTGGATCGTTCTGATCGCAGGTCTCACCCCCTTCCCTTACAAGGTGATCACCATTGCATCCGGTGCAACCGGCCTGCCAATCACCGTCTTCACGTTGGCATCCGTTGTCGCAAGAGGCCTGCGCTTCTTCATTCTTGCAGCGCTTCTCTACTGGCTTGGCCCTCCTATCCGCGACTTTATAGAGCGGCGTCTGGGCCTTGTATTCACAGGGGCGATGGTTTTATTGATTGGTGGATTTGTCGCTGCCAAATATTTGCTGCAATAGGCGGCGATAAAAGCAGCACGAAGTTTGTTTATAAGGCGCAAATCATGGCACTGACCCAATCCACCGGCACAACTCAGAAACTGGCAGCCCTTCTTTTGTTGCTGGGCGCAATTGCTCTGCTCGCGGGCGCTCTGGGTTTTCAGCACATTGGCGGCTATGTACCTTGCAAGCTCTGTCTTGCCCAGCGTGAGCCGCATTATGCCATGATCCCCTTCTCGCTTGCGCTTTTGTTCGCCGCCTGGCGTCAATGGCCCGCCACTCTGATTAGGATCACATTTCTGGCGCTAGCCGCCGTGATTCTCTATGGCGCTGGAATTGGTGTCTATCAAGCCGGTGCGGAATGGGATTTCTGGCTCGGCCCCAATGATTGTGGTGGCGGCGTAGCAATCACTGAAAGCGCCACCGATCTGCTGGCCCAGATCAACAAGACCAAGATTGTCAGCTGCAACACCGCCTCCTGGCGCATGTTCGGCCTGTCCTTTGCAGGCTGGAATGTGGTTGCTTCCAGCATTCTGGCAGTCATTGCGCTGATCGGCGCTTTGGCACCTGCTCTCTATGCAGATCGCCTTCTTGAAAAAGTCATCAAGAAAAACGCCTAGAGAGTGTTCCCGAAAAGTTGCAGCACTTTTCGGATAAGAGCTCGCTTTAAAACAATAGTTAAAGCCTTACAGAACACCGTCACGCCCTGCTTTCAGGGCGTGATAATAAGCCCAGAAAAGATGCGCCGCTGCACTGCGTTCCGGCGTCCAACGATCGCTCGCGATTCTAGCAACTGACTTGGCGTCTGGTTTGTCTGCCAGACCCAAACCCTTCCCCACAGCCACTTGCAAAGCCAAATCTCCTGCCGGGAAAATATCCCGATGACCAAGGCAGAACAGCAAATAGATATCTGCCGTCCATGGGCCAACTCCGTGCAATGAGCAAAGCCTGGCGTGCGCTTCGTCCCCCGGCATCTCGACCAAAGCTGCCAAATCAAAACCGTCCTGAAGCGCGGTGCAGATGGCTCTCACCGTGCGTACTTTGGGACGGGATAGAGATAATGCACGCAAATCCTCATCACTCGTTCCAGCAATCACGTCCACATCACAGTCAGGAAATGCCTCGCTGAACCGCCCCCAAATTGCGCGGGCAGAGGCAACTGAGACCTGCTGAGCCAGAACAATGGCCAGCAAACCCGCCAATCCTTTCTCTCGTTGGCGCAAGGCAATCGGACCGGGCAAGCAGGCATCTCGAACATTTTGCAGTCGATCATCAAGCGACAGCAAGCGCTCCATGGAGTGATCCAAATCCTGCTGAGATCTCAATTGCATTGATACCATTCCTTCGGGTCGAACTGGACGCTTATCATCAGGCACGCTATCAACAAACAAGAGCAAATCAAACAGACAAGAATTCATGTCAGTCATTCTTCGTTTCGCCCCCAGCCCCAATGGTGCCCTGCATCTCGGCCATGCCTTTTCCGCCCTTCTCAATTTTGAATTGGCAAAACGCATGGATGGCCGCTTTTTGCTGCGGATCGAGGATATTGACCTCGCCCGCTGTACCGATGGGCGGATCAACCAGATGCTGGATGATATGAGATGGCTTGGCCTTGAATGGGAGGACGAGGTTCTGAAGCAATCCAGCCGCTTCGATGCTTATCAGCAAAAACTGGATGAACTGAAAGAGAAGGGCTGGCTTTACCCCTCTCATGCCAGCCGAACGGACATCAAAAAGGCCGTAGTGATTGCCAATCAGAACGCATCTGAGCCATGGTCTTCTGATCCCGATGGCGCTCCGCTCTATCCCCGCCATTTGCTGGGTGAAAAAGAAGATCCAAACCAGCAAAACCAAACGCCTCCGGCCTGGCGACTGGATATGACAGCAATCTTGAACCAGCATCCGAAGCTCAAAGAGCAGGTTTGGCGCGAGTTGGGACCTCATCCAGATGGCGAAACTATCCTGAACCAACAGATGGCAATGGATGCTGCAAGATGGGGAGACGTGATTCTGGCCCGAAAAGACTGCCCGACATCCTATCATCTCTCGGTCACGCTGGATGATGCCTTGCAAGGCATCACGCATATTGTTCGCGGGCAGGATCTATTCTGGGCCACGGGCCTGCATCGGCTGTTACAAGTTTTGTTCGATCTACCGGAGCCGACTTATTTTCATCATGGCTTGATCAACAACGATCAGGGGCAAAAGCTCTCCAAGTCCAAGCAGGATATCAGTCTGAAAGCCTTGCGCGAGCAAGGCTACAGCGCAGCAGACATCCGAAAGGCCTCAGGCATCGATGATATCGATCTGGACAAATTGGCTGCTTCTCTTCTTAGCTGACAACAACCAACCAGAATGGGAAGGCAACAAAAGCCATCAGAACAGACAATGTGATACTGTTGGCGGCAATGCCATGGCCCACTTCAAACTGTTCTGCAAGCAGATAGGCATTCACGCCGGTTGGGCAAGCCGAAACCAGCACAATAGCTGCAGCCCACAGCGGATCCATCGGCAGAACGAAGAAGGTCACCCAATAGCAAAGGGCGGGGAAAGCAAGCACCTTCAAAAGTGCCAGTACAAAACCGGGAGCAATATTACCGCGCAATCCATAATGGCGCAGCCCCATCCCCATGGAAATGAGCGCAAGCGGTAATGCGACCGGCACCACCCGATCAATCACCAGTCCAGCCAAATAAGGAATAGGCCATCCAAACACACCCCAAATTCCTCCAGCCAGAATACCGTAAATGATCGGGTTTTTGCCGAGGCTGAAGAAAACCCGTTTAATCATACCCCACCAGTCCAATTGACCCAATCCACCGCCATTTTCCTTGGCAGCAAAGCCTTCCACCATGGCCGATGTGACCAGCATCATGACCGGCAGATGGATGGAAAGCAGAATCAGAACTGGAACCAATCCTTCATCTCCAAAAGCCCCGGAAACCACCGGGATACCAAACAGAACCGTATTGGAAAAGGCCGCTGAAACACCGGCAATCACAAGGGCTGGTCCTTTGCGCGAAAAGCCCCAGCGCACGGCTAACATGGCAGCAAGCCAGATGACTGCGACGCAAAAGAAATAGGAAATCCAAATCAGCCAAGGCGCCTGTTCAGCCGGGTCGTTGCTGGCCAAAGCCCGGAAAATCAATAAAGGGATCGGTACCATGAAGGTGAATTTCGACAGGATTGTCCCGCTTCCTTCCGGTAACAACTTGCTGGCCAACAATCCATAGCCAAGCGCGATGAGGCCAAAAATTGGAAAAACAAGCGAGAAGACATCAACCATTATGGCCAAACCTGCATAATCTGAAAAACAATATGTTCAGGGACTTGCCAAAGGAGAAATGGCAGTGAAGAAAAGTCTATATCCTTGTAACCACAGGATATGTTGAACCCATAAACAAGCTCATGATATGGATATAGTAACAAGATTGCTTCCATAATGGCGTAAAACTGGTTGAGCTGACCAGTGCCAATTGGCCGGCATCGGGGTGAGTAGCGCTTTTTCCCCATTCCCAATGCTCGAACCTTTGTTTTGAGCCTATTCATATCCGAAAACCGCGCTCACTTTTCGGGAATACGCTCTGGCAGGCTGTGACAATGAAAAAAAGACCCGATATCACACCCAAAGTGCTGGAGACAGACAGTCTGCACCATGATTTACGAACTCATATCACCGCCATTATTTCCCTCAGCAATCTTATAAAAAAGTCCGGAACGCAAAACCAGACCAATCATCTGATCGACGCCATCCACTTGGCTGCTGACAATGCTTTGGCCATCATGGATGGTGGTGTCCGTGAGCCGGCCCAGCCTTGCATGGATGGAACATCCTTACAGCAATGCCTCAGTGATTTTCGAACGCTAGCGCTTGGGCTGGTCCATAGTACCAGTTCCAGCTTTTCACTGACCTTGCATGACACCATCAAGGATCTGCCACCGATCATACTGGATGTGGCTCAATTACACCGGGTTCTGATGCTGTTGCTTGATAACGCGCTGGCCTATGCAGGCCCGGCTGATATCAGCCTTGCTGCGAAATTGCACAGCCAGAGCCAGCAGCTACAAATCACGCTTTGCGACACCGGCACCGGCTTTGGGCAAGAAGATCCGGAAAAGCTCTTCATGCCCTATCATCGGGGAGCCAAGGTGCCGGAAAAATCCGGCTCAGGCCTTGGCCTTTGGAGTGCACGCAACATCATCAGCGTCATGGGCGGAACAATCACTGCCCAACGAAACAGCCCCAAGGGCGCTTGTTTCCAGATCCTGCTACCGCTGATTCCTGTCTTCTCACAATCGGATGAGGAGAATGCTGCATATTCAGAAGAACAGGCTTCCTCAAAAGCACTTTCAGATTTGTCCATTTTGGTCGTTGACGATAACAAAACCAATCATCTGATTTTGGGTGAAATGCTCAAAGCGATGGATATCCGCGTCCATCATGCGGTCTCAGCCGAGCAAGCACTACAGGCTTTGAAACAAACCATCCCGGATCTAATCTTCATGGATATCCGCATGCCCGATATTGATGGCTGGGCCCTTGCCCGCACCATCCGCAATGACAAGCGTTGGGAAAAAATCCCCCTTATCGCAACCTCATCGGATAAAGCTCCCAAAAGCTTGGTGCTATTCGATGGCTGGCAACAAAGACCCATCCGCGCGGCAGATCTGGTCAGTCATATTCGGAATAATATTTGATTCTCTCTCACGGCAATTCGACGCTACGCGTCGGCCTCCGAGTGGGCGGGCCATGCGGCCCGGTCACCTATCGGTTCCCGGCGGAAACCTATGTTTCCGCCGAATTCTTTTATCCTTGAGAGATTGATTTGGGAAAAGGACCCGCAAAAGGAAATCCTTCCTTTTGCGACGGCCGATAGGCAAGCGCGAAGCGCCCCGTCTGGAGCCCTGATCAAAGATCAGGAATAGCGCGAAGACGTATTAATGCTAGGAACAGCCGGTAAGAGCAAACTAAGCCTGCTTACCAACCAGATCGGCAATGTCCTTCATGATCTCGTTCAGCTGGAAGTCCTTTGGCGTATAGACCGCAGAGACACCATAGCCTTTGAGTTCTTCTTCATCTGCTGGCGGAATAATGCCACCGACAATCACAGGCACATCATCCAGCTCGGCTTCCTTCATCTGCTGCATCACATCGCCGACCAAAGCCAGATGTGAGCCGGAGAGAATGGAAAGACCAACCACATGCACGCCTTCTTCCAGAGCTGTATTGACGATCTGCTCAGGTGTCAGACGGATCCCCTGATAGACGACTTCCATACCGCTATCGCGGGCTCGAACGGCAATCTGTTCCGCACCATTGGAATGGCCGTCCAAACCAGGCTTACCAACCAGAATTTTCAAACGACGCCCAAGCTTGTCTGATGTTGCATTCACAGCATCGCGAACGTCGCTCAAGTCATCGCCATTCACACGGGCGGCTTTGCCAACACCAGTCGGCGCACGATATTCACCAAAGACATCCCGCAGAACCTGACCCCATTCACCGGTGGTTACACCAGCCTTGGCGCAAGCAATGGATGGCTCCATGATATTCTCACCAGCTTCAGCAGCCTGACGAAGCGCTGCCAAGGTTGCTTCCACAGCACTATTGTCGCGCTGAGCACGCCACGCTTTGATTTTATCCACAGCTTGGCCCTCAACCTGTGGATCAACGGTCAAAATACCGCTGTCTTCACCGCCGGACAGAGGAGATGGTTCAGTCTGATTGAACTTGTTCACACCCACGAGGGTCTGATCGCCGGTCTCAATGCCTTCCAAGCGCTTGGCGTTTGATTCGACCAGTTTTTGCTTCATATAGCTTGATTCAATGGCCGAAATCGCGCCGCCCATTTCTTCGATCCGGGCCATTTCTGCCTTGGCCTCAGCTTTCAAAGCCTCAACCTTGGCGTCGATTTCCTTGGACCCATCAAAGATATCGCCATATTCCAGAAGATCAGATTCGAAGGCCATGATCTGCTGCATACGCAAGGACCATTGCTGATCCCATGGACGCGGCAAGCCAAGTGCTTCGTTCCATGCTGGCAGCTGGACCGCCCGGGCACGGGCCTTCTTGGACAGCACAACAGCCAGCATCTCAATCAGGATACGGTAGACATTGTTTTCCGGCTGCGGCTCGGTCAAGCCAAGGCTGTTGACCTGCACACCATAGCGGAAGCGGCGATACTTTTCTTCGCTAACCCCATAGCGTTCAAGGCAAATTTCGTCCCACAAATCCACAAATGCGCGCATTTTGCAGATCTCGGTCACAAAGCGCATACCAGCATTCACAAAGAAGGAAATCCGGCCAACTGCCTTGGGGAAATCTTCTTCCGATACCGCTCCTGTTTCTTTCACAGCATCCAGAACCGCAATGGCTGTGGACAAAGCATAGGCCAATTCCTGCACCGGCGTCGCACCTGCTTCCTGCAAATGATAGGAGCAGACATTCATCGGGTTGAATTTCGGCATTTCCCGGTAGGTAAAGCCAATGATATCAGTGGTTAGACGCAGACTTGGCGCTGGCGGGAAGACATAGGTGCCGCGCGACAGATATTCCTTGATCAGATCGTTCTGCGTGGTGCCGGACAGTTTGGAGCGATCCGCGCCCTGCTCATCTGCTACAGCAATATAAAGCGATAAAAGCCAAGCTGCTGTTGCGTTGATGGTCATGGAGGTATTCATTTGCTCCAGCGGGATCTGATCAAACAATTCCCGCATATCACCAATATGGGAAATCGGCACCCCAACCTTACCAACTTCCCCCCGAGAGAGAGCATGATCGGGGTCATATCCGGTCTGGGTTGGCAGATCGAACGCCACTGACAAACCGGTCTGCCCCTTGGATAGGTTCATCCGATACAAGGCATTGGAATCCTTGGCCGTTGAGTGACCGGCATAAGTACGGAAAATCCATGGGCGATCTTTTGGCTTGCTCTGGCCAGCAGCATCAGATGCTGATTTTGGGTCCAGGGTCCCTGTTTTGGTCATGACGATTTCTCCCGACACATATTACTAAAGCTCATCCTCGAAAAGTTGCCGGACTTTTCATAATCGGATCGGCTTATCTCTCGAAAGCACAAGTTGGTCCAAGTGATATCACTGTACCTACGGCGAAATACCCTCTTCTCAATCCGCACGAACTGCGCTTTTTTCATCATGCAATTATATAACCGCACAACGGCATGACACATAGTCTTCTTCGCATGCGCAAAATGCAAATTGGCAATAAGAAGCATATCATTCAATGTATTTTTTTAGGATAGTTTCGCGACTGCGTTATAAATTGTCGCTTGCGTCGAACCCCTGCTGCGGTGCAATATGCGATTGACTGAGACTTAGAGTAAGACCATTCAGGAGGAGAAAATGGCTGAAGAACTCCTTGCTCAAGGCACAACCGGCGAGAAAAAAGATCTCTATGAACTAGGTGAGATCCCACCTCTGGGCCACGTTCCTAAGGAAATGTACGGATGGGCCATCCGTAAAGAACGTCATGGCACCCCGGAAAAATCATTCCAGTTGGAAGTGGTTCCAACCTGGGAACTGGACAGCCACGAAGTGCTGGTGCTAAACATGGCCGCTGGCGTCAACTATAACGGCGTCTGGGCTGGCCTTGGTGAGCCAATCTCTCCTCTGGATGTTCACAAGAACCCGTATCACATTGCTGGTTCTGACGCGTCCGGCATCGTTTGGGCCGTTGGCCGCAAAGTGAAAAACTGGAAAGTGGGCGACGAAGTTGTCATCCATTGTAACCAGGATGATGGCGACGACGAAGAATGTAATGGCGGCGATCCAATGTTCTCACCAACCCAGCGCATTTGGGGCTATGAGACACCAGACGGATCCTTCGCTCAATTCTCTCGCGTACAGGCTCAGCAGCTGATGCCGCGTCCAAAGCACCTGACCTGGGAAGAGAGTTCTTGCTACGTTCTGACCCTGGCAACCGCTTACCGCATGCTGTTCGGTCATGCTCCACATGATCTGAAGCCTGGCCAGAATGTTCTGATCTGGGGCGCTTCCGGCGGTCTGGGCGTGTTCGGTGTGCAGATTGCTGCCGCCGCTGGTGCAAACGCAATCGGCGTGATCTCTGATGAGACCAAGCGCGATTATGTCATGAGCCTTGGCGCACGCGGCGTTCTGAACCGCAAGGACTTCAATTGCTGGGGCCAACTGCCAACAGTGAATTCCGACGAATATAAGGACTGGTTCAAGGAAGTTCGCAAATTCGGTAAAGCGATCTGGGACATCACCGGTAAAGGCAACAATGTCGACATGGTGTTCGAGCATCCGGGCGAAGCAACCTTCCCAACCTCCACTTTCGTTGCCAAGCGTGGCGGCATGGTCGTCTTCTGTGCTGGTACCTCTGGCTTCAATCTGACCATGGATGCCCGCTATGTATGGATGCACCAAAAGCGTGTCCAGGGTTCTCACTTTGCTCATCTGAAGCAGTCCATGGCTGCCAACCAGATGGTGATCAACCGTCAGGTTGATCCTTGCATGTCCGAGGTTTTCTCCTGGGAGCAGATTCCAAAGGCACACGAACTGATGCTGGCAAACAAGCACGCACCGGGCAACATGGCTTGCATGGTCAATGCCACCCGCACCGGTCTGCGTACGCTGGAGGACACCATCCTCGCCTCCCGTGGCGAAGAAGTCTAATTAGCTGGCAATTGCCATATGATCAAAAAGAAAGCCGGGTAATGCCCGGCTTTTTCTTTATTCTCTTGAACACGATATTCAGTTGGTGCTGCCTGGATGTTCCAGTTCTGCGCGAGAAATCCTGTTCTGCTTCATCCGAAGCAATCGCATCCGCAGTGCATTCACTTCTGCTCCAATCAAAAAGATGGAGGAAATGATATGCAAAAAGATGAGTGTCGTCACAACACCAGCCAAACCCGCATAAACACGGGAGTAGGAGGCAAAATTCGAGAGATAATAGTTGTAACCCTGCCCGGCCAGATACCATAGCACCAGCGTGACCACCACACCGGGCCATAAATCCCGCCATTCAATTACCCGCATCGGCAGCCAACGGTGACTGGCCACCAGAAAAGCCAACAACATCGGCAAGGCAATGCCAAGGCGAATGATATCGAAGGTAAATTCAAAATTCTCCAGCCACTGGGCGTGTGGCAGTGCCAGGTTCCAGATGATCGGCGCAAAAAACAGACCAGCCGATACCGCCACAAGCACCAGCCCCGCGCCAAGAATGGCAATCAAACCGCCAGCCCGACGAGACCAGATGGAGCGGCGCTCATAATAGCCATAAGCGCGATTCAGACCTTCCCTGAGACTTTCTACTGCACCGGTCAGTGTCACCAGAAAGATCAAAGCCGAGACAGAGAGCAGGCGGCCACTGCTTGCGCTCACCACTGCATCCACTTCCGGCTGCAAGATATCGGCGATGGCATCGGGAAGTAAAATGGACAAGGCATGCTGAACAACCGGCCCCAATTGATCCCCACCAGCCAGAATTGTGAAACCTGTGACCAGCAGCAAGAAAGGAAACAGAGAAAGAAGAAGCGAGAAGGCGATGTTGCTTGCCAGAGCAATGCCATGATTGTCCAAAAAGCGCCAAAAAAGCCGCACCGGTAGTGATATCCACTCAGCCATATACCCGATCTATCCTTAATCCCGTTGCCGGGAAGGTCTGACAGAAACAATTCATCCTATGACTTTGACATAGGAGTGAAGAACAACTTTTCCACCTGTCAAAACACATCTGATGACTATTGCATTTGCAAGCGGCGCTTTATTTCTCTGTTTCAACGCGCATCCCTGTCCGAAAACGACCTCAACTTTTCAGAGTTGCGCTGAAGAGCCAAAGATTCGCAATCATTAGCTATTGCATAGCAAATCCGACAGCAATCAGCATCCGAAAGTGACATTATTACCCAAAGAGCGTTCAATCGCGCCACAATGGTCTATTTTCCTTGAAGCTTTGCTCCAAAACTGGCAAGGAGGCTTCATACCCTTCCCTTCTGCGACCCACCTTGATGTTGATGGGTCTCTCTTTTCGCTGAATAGAAAGTCCCCGGCTCATGACCAGCAGCTTCTCTCAGAAACTGGGCCAGCTAACTCCCATCCTGTTCGTCTTTCTCTGGTCCACCGGATTTATCGGTGCACGCATGGGTGCTCCCTATTCAGAGCCAATGACATTTCTGACCATTCGCTTTGTCATAGTTCTGGTCTTGCTGATTCCCCTTGCCCTTTTGTTGAAGGCAAAATGGCCCTCAGCCAAGGAAGCCTTTCATGCCTTCATCGCAGGTTTGCTGCTTCATGGCGCTTATTTAGGTGCCGTATTCTGGGCGATTGATGATGGAATGCCAGCGGGGCTTGCTGCACTGGTCATGGGATTGCAACCTGTTCTGACGGCCTTTTTTGCGGCAATGGTGCTTAAGGAAGCCATCACCCGCAATCATGTCATGGGTTTCATTCTGGGCATGATTGGTATTTCCCTGGTTCTCTATCCACGCCTGCAGGGTGGAGATTTCTCGGTGACGCCTGCCCAAATTACGGCATCTCTCATTGCTGTTCTCAGCATTTCCGTTGGTACCATTTATCAAAAGCGTTTTGCCAGCAATCTGGACATGCGCACCTCTACCGTATGGCAGTATATTGCTGCAGCGCTTTTGGTCGGTATTGTTGCCTATATGACCGAAACCCAAACTCTGGACTGGACGCCTGACTTTATCTTCGCACTTGGCTGGCTGGTCCTGGTTTTATCTATCGGCGCCATTTTCCTTTTGCTCTTTCTCATTGAGCAGGGAGCAGTCTCAAATATTGCTGGACTTTTCTATTTGATTCCTGCCGTAACCGCCATTTTCTCCTGGATCTTGTTTGATGAACCGATCACGCTCATCCAGATTGTCGGCATCATCATTACAGGCGCGGGAGTTTTCCTCGCCAGCCATGCGAAATTGGCGAACATGCGCAACAAAACATCACATTAATCCTATGGCCTATTGCGTTTGTTGCAGAGCAGCGTCACTGTGCACTGCAGCAAACAAAACCAAACCTGTATGACTAGCAGGATCAGTCGCCCCGGTTTGAGCACACTTTGCTCTGATTGACTGATCACAAGGGAGTGCCATATCCATGTCTCTGACCATCGAAACAGTGACCATTGAGACCCCGGATTCTTTTAATTCCGACATGGAAGCCGCCGTCAAGGCAAGTGAAACCCTTCTTGACGCCATCATTGATGCCGTGCGTGAGAAAGTCGTGGTGGACGGCAAAGTCAACTCCAAGAAGGTAGAAGCCGAACAGCGTGCCACTCATGGCCTCGCCTGGTTCGCCACCTATGTGGAAGCTTTGAAAGAAATGAAGGGCTATGCCGCTACCATGAGTGCTGAGGGGCGCTTTGGTGAGATGGAAAGCCTGATCACCCGTATGGCATTTGGCGAATATCTGGCCCAGATCTTTGGCGGCATCCCTATGAATCAGGGTGAAATCGTTCGCCTATCTGATTTCGGTGTCTCCGAAGATGCTGTTGCAGCCGCTCAGACCTCAGAGGTCAAGCGTCTGATGGCTGAGGGTAACACGCCAGAGATCCGCACCCGTCTGGTTGCTCTGATGGAAGCGGCTGAAGGCTCTGCTTCGTTTGGCGATGCCGGTCTGGATGAAACCATGGAAGCCTTCCGCGAGGAAATGCGCCGCTTCGCGGACAGCGAAGTCACCCCGCATGCTCACGAATGGCATCTCAAAAATGAATATATCCCGCTCGATATTGTCAATCAGATGGCAGAAATGGGCGTATTCGGCCTAACGATTCCAGAAGAGTTCGGTGGTCTTGGTCTGGGTAAGGAATCCATGTGCGTGGTCTCCGAAGAGCTGTCCCGGGCCTATATCGGCGTTGGCTCCCTTGGCACCCGTTCCGAGATTGCAGCCGAGCTGATCATCTGCGGTGGTACCGAGGAGCAAAAGGCCGAATGGCTGCCAAGGATTGCTTCCGGTGAAATTCTGCCAACCGCCGTCTTTACCGAGCCAAACACCGGTTCCGACCTTGCCAGCCTGAAAACCCGCGCTGTTCTGGATGGCGAGGCTTACAAGGTCACCGGCAACAAGACCTGGATTACCCATCCGGTTCGCGCCGACATGATGACCCTACTCACTCGCACCAATCCAGATGAGCCAGGCTACAAAGGCCTCTCCATGCTGTTGGCGACCAAACCTCGCGGTGATGATGCCATCCCATTCCCTGCAGAAGGCATGGATGGCGGTGAGATTGAGGTTCTCGGCTATCGCGGCATGAAGGAATATGAAATCTCCTTCGACAATTTCGAAGTCAAAAAAGAGAACCTGTTGGGTGGTGTGGAAGGCCAAGGATTCAAGCAGCTGATGCAGACATTTGAGTCCGCTCGTATTCAGACCGCAGCCCGCGCCATCGGTGTGGCTCAGTCCGCGTTAGATCTTGGCCTGCGCTACGCTCAGGAGCGCATCCAGTTCTCCAAGGCTCTGATCAACTTCCCGCGTGTGATTGACAAGCTGGCAATGATGGCTGTGGAATTGATGATTTCTCGCCAGCTCACCTATTATTCCGCACGTCAGAAAGATCACGACAAGCGCTGTGATCTGGAAGCTGGTATGGCAAAACTGCTCGGCGCTCGCGTTGCCTGGGCTGCTGCGGATAACGCCTTGCAGATCCATGGTGGTAATGGTTTCGCGCTGGAATATGCCATCTCCCGTGTTCTCTGTGACGCCCGTATCCTCAATATCTTCGAGGGCGCTGGCGAAATTCAGGCGCAGGTCATCGCTCGTCGTTTGCTGGATAAGTAAATGATGGCGGGGATTACCCGAGAAAAGACAAAAAGAGTGATCGCTCCGCGATCACTCTTTTCTTTTGCCCTGAGCTTTCCTACATCTGAACGAGCAATTTCAATGTAGGTGAGATTTTCATGACCAAACGTTCCATCCTGATTACCGGCTGCTCCACCGGCATCGGCCTTTGCTGTGCTTTGGCCCTCAAAGAAGAAGGATGGGAGGTTTTCGCAACAGCACGAAAAGATGAGGATCTTGAAAATCTGCGCAATCAGGGTCTGAATGCGCTGTATCTCGATTATACCGAACAAAACTCCATCGACGCGCTTGTAAAAACCGTTCTCGAGCAAACTGATGGTACGCTGGATGCGCTGTTTAACAATGGTGCCTATGGACAGCCGGGTGCTGTTGAGGATCTGCCAACTTCGGCTCTTCGCACACAGTTCGAAACCAATTTCTTTGGCTGGCATGAACTGACCCGCCAGATCGTCCCCGTCATGCGCAAACAGAGGCATGGCCACATCATTCAATGCTCATCGGTTCTGGGCCTCGTAGCCTTGCCTTATCGAGGTGCCTATAATGCCTCCAAGTTCGCACTGGAAGGTCTGACTGACACATTGAGACTGGAGCTGCATGGCAGCAATATTCATGTGGTGCAGATCGAACCCGGCCCCATTACCTCCCATTTCCGCCTTAATGCGTTGGAAAAACTCAAGGCCAATATCGATACGGAAAATTCTGTCCATGCGGAGAAATATAAGGTGCGCCTTGCCCGGGGCACGTCAGTAGATCCAGCAAGTGCAGACAAGGATACCTTTGAGCTTCCACCCGAAGCCGTGCTGGCGAAATTGCAAAAGGCATTGACCTCAAAAAATCCCAAAGCCCACTATTATGTAACGGTTCCTACCTATATCATGGGCATTTCAAGAAGACTGCTACCAACGAAGCTGCTTGACAAAATCTTGCGTGCCAATGGTGGCTAGCTAAAGACCTTCAGGAGACCCCATGTCCGCCATCTTGCCCAGTCTGGTCCCTATTGCCCTGATCATCGTTGCCATCGTGCTGGTCATGGGACTTCTCAATATGCTCAAGGGCAACAATCCCAATCGCTCGCAACAACTCATGCGCTGGCGCGTCATCGCACAGTTCGTCGCAATCATCTTGATCATGCTCACTATTTATGTGACATCGGGAGGTTAAAACCTCCCGTTTTTAACTCTCACGGCTTTATACCTCTTACCGGCGGTTCCTCGCTTTGCTCGGGCCTGCGAGAGCACGCACTTTCGCACGAATCCTGATCCGAAAAGTCTGCAACTTTTCGGGGATACGCAGTGCGCTTGCCTATCGGCCGTCGCAAAAGGAAGGATTTCCTTTTGCAGATTCTTTTCCCTCACAAATCTCTCAAGGATAAAAGAAGTCGGTGAAAGCATCGCGCTTTTACCGGGAACCGACAGGTGACCGCAGCTTGGCTGCGCACTCCCGTAGGCCCTGATCATCAGATCAGGAATAGCCGCGAGGGGCATAAAGCCGCGAGAGAAAATATGTTTCCCACGGCTAAAATTTGCGCATCCATCCCCAAACTCCAATTCCTTTGCATTTGATCAACTATTTTATTGTCATGATAGGTCAATAACTGAAGTGATTCAGGTGCGATAAAAGAATGATGGGAGTGGTAGTGGATGGCCCGTATTCTTCTAACAGAAGATGATGATGGGGTTCGCATGTTTGTCCAGCGGGCATTGATGATGGATGGTCACGATGTCGAAATCGCTGAAGACGGCATGGATGCCATGGATGTGCTGAACGAGCAGGACGGTGATTTTGATTTGTTGCTGACAGATATCAAAATGCCGATGATGGATGGCATTGCTCTTGCAAAATCAGCTTCCAAAGATTGGCCAGAGATGACCATCTTGATGATGACCGGCTTTGCCGATCAGCGCGAGCGTTGCGAGAAATTGGCAGTTCACATCCATGATGTGGTGCCAAAGCCCTTTTCGCTGGCGGAAATTCGCAAAGCCGTCAAGGACGCTTTGTCCGGTACGGTGGTAGCACCGCAATCGCTGAGCGCAAGCATGCTGAACTAGGTCGAACACATCATGTGTTTCAAAAAGGATGGCTCTTAGCCATCCTTTTTTATTGGAATTTAATACCTCTTACCAGCTATTCCTCGCTTCTGCTCGGGCCTGCGAGAGCACGGGCCGTCCTTGCCGATACGCTTATCATCTCGCTTTGGCTCGATGGCGTATCATGTCGGCCCGGTCAGCTATCGCTTCCCGATGAAAACCAAGTGTTTTCATCGAATTCTTTTCCCTTGAGAGCTTGACGAGGGAAAAGGACCCAGAAAAGAAAATCCTTTCTTTTCTGACGGCCGACAGGCAAGCGCAAAGCGCACTCCCGTAGGCCCTGATCATCAGATCAGGAATAGCCGTGAGGGGAATAGAGCCGTGAGAGGTAACTTATGCCAACCAATCCGGAATCTTATCCAGTGCCAGCATCTCTTCATAAGTTGGCCGCTCACGGATCACATGCCACTGATCTCCATTGACCAGAACTTCTGGCACCAATGGCCGGGTATTATAGGTGTTGGCTTGAACCGCACCATAGGCGCCGGCAGACATCACAGCGATCAGATCACCGGACTGCATCTGCGGTAAAGGCCGATCAAGCGCCAGATAATCACCTGTCTCACAAACCGGACCAACAATATCGACATTGGAGGTCGGGGTATCAAATCCTGGTTCAGTGATTGGGCGAATATCATGCCATGCGTCATAAAGCGTTGGGCGAATCAGATCGTTCATCGCCCCATCAACAATGACAAAAGTCTTGCCTTCTCCGTCCTTGCGATACACCACTTCGGTGACCAAAATACCAGCATTGCCGGCAATCAGGCGGCCTGGCTCGAAATAGACTTTGCAATCCAGATCGCGAACATGCTTTTTCACGGTCTCCGCATAATCACGCGGCAGTGGCGGAGGTGTCTGGCTGGACTGATAGGGAATACCCAAACCGCCACCCAGATCAACATGGTCGATATCGTGACCTTCTGCACGTAACGTCTTGACCAGATCACCAAGGCGCTCAAATGCTGAATCGAACGGCTCCAACTCGGTAATCTGACTACCGATATGCATATCAATGCCGGTTACCTTGATACCGGGGAGCCTGGCAGCATGGGCATAAACATCCTTTGCCTGCTTCCAGGGAATACCGAACTTGTTCTCGGACTTACCAGTTGAGATCTTGGCATGAGTTTTCGCATCAACATCCGGATTGATACGCAGGGAAATCCGCGCTTCCTTGCCAAGGACATTTGCCACTTCACTCAGCAAATCCAGCTCGGGCTCGGATTCTATATTGAAGCAAAGAATCTCCTGTTCCAAAGCAAAGGTCAGTTCACGTCGGGTTTTACCCACACCGGAAAACAGGATCTTGCTGGCTGGAATGCCCGCCGCCAAAGCGCGACGCAATTCACCTTCCGAGACAACATCTGCACCAGCACCCAAACGCGCCAAGGTCTTCAATACCGCAAGATTGGAATTGGCTTTCATCGCATAGCAAACAAGTGAAGGTACATCACCAAAAGCTTCGCTGAAGACCTTGAAATGACGTTCCAAAGTCGCACTGGAATAAGCATAGAAAGGTGTACCGATTTTTTCTGCCAATTCAGGAATGGCAACATCTTCGGCATACATGACACCGTCTTTATAATCGAAATGGTGCATGACTAAATCCCTCTCGTCACGGCCTGTACATACAGGACATCAAGTCCGGCCAAACCTTTTTCGGCCATCTCGTCTCTTGGAAGTGGCTACAAATGTGTAGAACGCGAACCGGCAACAACGATTATAGTAAACCGTCCAGAATGAAGCGATCATCCGGTGCCTTGGTTGGCACAGGTTCAACCACCTGCCCATCTACCTTGCCATCAACCACGTCTGGATCGACAGGATCAGTTTGGACATTGGTATTGCTGGTTGGAGCCACAAGAGGGCCTTTTTGTCCGCAGCCAGACACGGCCATACCCAATACAGCCAGAACAACCAATGTCAGTCGTTTGGAAGAAGCAGAAATCAAAGCCATCCGGGCAGCTCCTTGAGAATATATGCTGGTTTTCCCAGCTTATGGATCTGAAATTCCAGATCCTGCAAAGACTTGCCAGAATGTAGCACATTCCGGCAAGCCCATTGGAATTAGAAACGACTATTGCTTAGCTGCCAGGTCTTTTTCAAGCACTTTCAACCAACGTTTTGCCTGTTTGCGGACATTCTGAGGGGCGGTGCCGCCATATGAGACACGGCTGCGCACCGATTTGTCGACAGAGAGAACCGTGAACACATCTTCGGTGATAGTCGGCTCAACAGACTGCATGTCTTCCAGAGTAAGGCGATGCAGCTCAATATTACGCTCGGATGCCATGGCCACGAGACTGCCGGTTACATGGTGAGCATTACGGAATGGCATATCGAGATTGCGCACCAACCAGTCAGCAAGATCGGTTGCCGTTGAATATCCAGAACCAGCAGCTTTCTTCAACTCTTTCTTGTTCGGCTCCAAATCCTTGACCATACCGGTCATGGCCGCGATGCAAAGAGACAGATTCTGCAAAGCATCAAATGCTTGCTCCTTGTCTTCCTGCATATCCTTGGAATATGTCAGCGGCAGACCTTTCATCACGATCAGAAGAGCATTCAGCGCGCCAATGATACGGCCAACCTTGGCACGAACCAGTTCGGCAGCATCAGGATTGCGCTTCTGCGGCATGATGGAAGAGCCGGTAGAGAATTTGTCAGAAAGCTTCACGAAACGGAACTGGGCGGAAGACCAGATGACCAGTTCTTCAGCAAATCGGGACAGATGCATGGCGCAAATGGATGCAGCAGAGAGGGCTTCCAGAGCAAAATCACGATCAGACACACCATCAAGGCTGTTGGCGGTAGGACGATCGAAGCCAAGAGCTTCAGCCGTCATGTGACGATCAATAGGGAAAGAGGTACCCGCCAGCGCCGCACAGCCCAATGGGCTCTCATTCATGCGTTTGCGCGCATCACGGACACGGCCACGATCGCGGCCCAGCATTTCCACATAAGCGAGCATATGATGGCCAAAGGTTACCGGCTGCGCACTTTGCAAATGGGTGAAGCCTGGCATCACCACGCCTGCATGCTCGGCTGCCTTTTCGACAAACACCATCTGCAATTCAGCCAGCTGAAGATCCAGCGTATCCATGGTGTCGCGAACCCAGAGGCGGAAATCGGTCGCCACTTGATCGTTGCGAGAGCGAGCGGTGTGCAAACGGCCCGCACTTGGGCCAAGTAAATCTGCAAGGCGGCTTTCCACATTCATGTGGATGTCTTCCAGTGCACGCGAAAAAGTGAATTCCCCGTGTTCGATCTCATCCTGTATCTTATCGAGGCCATCTGTGATGGCCTTGGCATCGTCGTTGGAGACGATACCCTGATGAGCCAACATCGCCACATGGGCTTTGGAGCCGGTAATATCTTGAGAATAGAGTTTTTTGTCAAAATCGATGGAAGCGTTGATTTCTTCCATGATGGCATCAGGACCTTCCGAGAAACGTCCCCCCCACATTTTGTTGCTCATTGTTACCGTCTACCTACGTCAACGGGTCATTGTAAGGGCCGCTATCAACAGCGGATGGAACAATGACCGACAAGAAAATCACATGCTGCATTTTTGCTTCATTTGGCAATATATAGTGCATCCTGATTGTCTGCCTAGAGGAAGGATCCAGCCAGAATGACCAAACTTACCCCACCAGTCAGCCCGACAGCTATTCAACACCACAGATTTGGCCAAAATCTGGCGCGTGCCAGCCGGGGACTGGCAACAGCATGTCTGGCGGTATACGTGATCTTTGGGGCATCTGGCAATGCGCAATCCGCAGAGCATTGCACCGCATCCAAGACTCTTGCACAGACTATTAAACCAATGGTGGGTGGAGCCATTGCTGCATTGCAGATTTCCCCTCGCCCAGGCGACATGAGTGAGCTGACCTTCAATGACGCAAATGGCGAGGCCAAAACCATTGCTGATTTCAAAGGCAAGGCCATCCTGCTCAATCTCTGGGCCACCTGGTGCCCACCCTGCAAAAAGGAAATGCCGGATCTTGATGAGCTGCAGGCCAAGCTGGGCAGCGACAGTTTCGAAGTTGTAGCTGTCAATATCGATCGCAAGGGACCGGAAAAAGCCATGGCCTTTCTGGATGAGATCAAGACCGAGCATCTGGCGCTTTATTCAGACAAGAGCATGAAGATCTTCCACGACCTGAAAAAACAAGGCCTTGCTTTCGGCATGCCAACCACTTTGGTTCTGGACAAGGAAGGGTGCGCTGTTGGCTATATGGCCGGCCCCGCCGCTTGGTCCGACGATAAGGCCGTTGCTCTGCTACAAACAGTGATTGACAACAAATAGGCCAGAAATGCATTGATGCCCTCCCTCACCATCCGTCACGGTATCCTTGTGGGCGGTTTGGGGAGGAAAAGGCTCGGTTCAAGATTTTTAAAACAAAATTCCAATAAAATAGGCCGGAAAATCCGACCTATTTTGCTTCATGCAGAAATATCAACCGCACCACCCAATCCGGGTGGTGGAGGCGGTGGACTTGATGGGGCCTTAGCGGCTGGTGCCGCATTGGCCGTTGCCGCGGGTGCTGATGGTGCAGGACTTGGCGCAGCAGCAGCTCCATGACCGCCAGCACAGCTGGCACAACCCGATACTCCAGACATATAATACTCCTCGACTAAAACACTTGCCGCCTTACGGTGCTGGATCGTGGTTAACCGAAGTTGAAGAACAGCTCGCGACCTGATCACAAATCTGTGTGAACTTCAGGATTTCTGCCAAAAACAACAAAACCCGGCATAACCGGGTTTTGTAAAATCATACATTTAAATGCAAAGGCATCAGGCCTTGATGTTGACTGCTTTACCCATTCCTGCTGGCGCAGCTGCATCATTTTGCTGACCTTGCTGAACCAGTTTATCGAGAAGCCCAGCCATGGCATTGTCTGAATTTTGTGCCATCTTGGCCAAAGTCACACCAAGATCCATTTTTCCTTGCGCAGCGTTTGTATAGGCAACAGAAGCACCAAGAGAAGCTACATTGGACATAATCGGCTCCAGATATCATCAATCGAGATCAATCTGACGCGAGACTACCATTCATCCCCTTAAAACGTAGTTAAGAAGTGATAACCGGAACCAAGACAATTTGAACGAGTAAAATATAGAAAAGGCCGCCAGTTGGCGACCTTTGAAACGTTACTGTGATTGGCCTTAATCTCGACTTTAACGGGTCGGGATTGGCGTCTCGCCTCGGTAATCGTAGAAACCGCGCTGTGTCTTGCGACCCAGCCAGCCCGCCTCGACATATTTGACCAACAGCGGACAAGGACGATATTTGGTGTCAGCCAGACCATCATAAAGAACCTGCATGATGGAAAGACAAGTATCCAAACCAATGAAGTCGGCCAATTGCAACGGCCCCATTGGATGATTGGCGCCCAAACGCAATGCGGTATCAATGGCTTCGACGGTACCAACACCTTCGTAAAGAGTATAGATGGCTTCGTTGATCATTGGCAGCAAGATGCGATTGACCATGAAGGCAGGGAAATCTTCGGATACGGCAACAGTTTTACCAAGATTGTCAGCAAACTGCTTCGCGACCGCAAAAGTAGATTCATCTGTCGCAATACCGCGCACCAGTTCGATCAACTTCATCATCGGAACCGGGTTCATGAAGTGAATGCCAATGAAATGCTCTGCTCGGTCGGTCGATGCTGCCAAACGGGTGATGGAAATGGAAGAGGTATTGGATGCAATGATTGCATCCGGACGAATGATAGGTGTGACGGCAGCGAAAATCTTGCGCTTAACGTCTTCATTCTCGGTTGCGGCTTCAATAACCAGATCCACATCGGCAAGAGACTCCAATGCTACATTGGCCTTGATCTTGTCCAACGCATTATTCTTCGTCTCTTCAGAAACCTTGCCGGAAGCTACCTGACGGGCCAGATTGCCCTGGATGGTCGCCATAGCTTTATCGAGATTCTCTTGAGAAATATCGTTGAGAATCACATCATAGTTCGATAGGCCGCAGACATGAGCAATTCCATTGCCCATCTGGCCTGCGCCGATAATTCCGATTTTTTTGATTTCTGAAACCATGTGTATCACCAGTTGCCATAAATATGGCCGAATGAATGCGGGGTGGCCCTAGAGGTGGGTCCTAATACCAGTCCGTGACTGGTCGTTCTAATCGCGGGAGGAAGAACAGAGCCAGCCGGAAATGTCCGAAAGCGATACTGGCAGACTTTTACTCATTTCGCAAATGCGAAAAGAAGAAAGGGCGCGGATACCGCGCCCTTTTACATCAATTTTACAGTGCTTTTTCGAGCTCTGGAAGGACATCGAAGAGATCGGCAACGAGGCCGTAATCTGCGACCTGGAAGATTGGGGCTTCTTCGTCCTTGTTGATGGCAACGATGACCTTGGAGTCCTTCATGCCAGCCAGATGCTGAATGGCGCCAGAGATACCACAAGCAATATAAAGCTCCGGTGCAACCACCTTACCAGTCTGGCCAACCTGCAGATCGTTTGGCGCATAGCCCGCATCAACCGCAGCACGGGAGGCACCGATGGCCGCCCCCAGCTTGTCAGCAACAGGAGTAAGAACCTCCTTGAACTTCTCTTCGGAGCCCATTGCACGACCACCGGAGATGATGATCTTGGCAGACGCCAGTTCCGGGCGATCGGACTTGGACAGCTCTTCACCAGCATAAGCTGAGATGCCTGGAGCATCAGCAAGACTTGCTGCTTCAACTGCGGCAGATCCATCATTGCCAGCAGAGGCAAAGGTCGCGGTCCGAACAGTGATGACCCTCGTTGCATCAGTGCTCTTCACGGTCTGAATAGCGTTACCGGCATAGATCGGGCGCTCAAAAGTATCAGCGGATACCACTTTGGTGATGTCAGACAGCTGCATCACGTCCAAAAGGGCTGCCACACGTGGCATGAAGTTCTTGCCGTTGGCGGTGGAAGCCGCAACAATCGCATCATAATCACCAGCCATGGCGACAATCTGAGCAGCCATTGGCTCGGCCAACTGATGCTCCAGCTCATCGCTTTCAGCAACAATCACTTTGGTAGCACCAGACAGTTTGGCAGCTTCCTCAGCCACTGCACCGCAATCTTTACCAGCCACCAACACATGCACGTCGGCGCCCAATTGGACAGCGGCAGTCATCGCCTTGGTGGTCGCATCATTCAAAGCCGCATTGTTATGTTCGGCAATCAAAAGGGTCGTCATATCTCTATCTCCTCAATCTGCCTTACAGTATGCCAGCTTCGTTTTTCAGCTTGTCAACCAGCTCAGCGACATCTGCCACCTTGACACCAGCCTGACGGGCTGCAGGCTCAACGGTGGAGAGAACTTCCAGACGAGGAGCGATATCAACGCCATAATCAGAAGGCGCTTTGGTGTCCAAAGGCTTCTTCTTGGCTTTCATGATGTTCGGCAAAGACGCATAGCGTGGCTCATTCAGGCGCAGATCGGTGGTAATCACCGCTGGCATGTTCAGCTCGACCTTCTGCAGACCGCCATCGATCTCGCGGGTGACAGTCACTTTGCCTTCGCCAAGCTCAACGTCAGAAGCAAAGGTGCCCTGGGGCCAGCCAAGCAGAGCTGCCAGCATCTGGCCGGTCTGGTTGCTATCATCATCAATGGCCTGCTTGCCAAGAACAACCAGCTCAGGATTTTCTTCAGCAACAACGCCCTTCAGCAATTTGGCAACGGCCAATGGCTCAACGGTTTCATCCGTCTTGATCAGGATCGCACGGTCTGCGCCCATCGCCAACGCAGTGCGCAGAGTTTCCTGAGCCTGCTGCGGGCCAACCGAGACAACAACAATCTCGGATGCCTTGCCAGCTTCCTTCAGACGAATGGCCTCTTCAACCGAGATCTCATCAAACGGGTTCATCGACATCTTGACGTTCGCAAGTTCAACGCCAGAGCCATCGGCTTTAACACGGATCTTAACGTTGTAGTCAACAACCCGCTTTACGGGTACCAGAATCTTCATCGAGTATGTCTCCAAAGTGAGCACAAAGTGCCCCAATCGTATTTTCGATGCGCTGACTTGCCCTTGCAGATCAACAAGCCGCGCATTTGAGTCCCGGATGGTCGGACAGGACGGTATTTCCTCTCTTGCCCGGTGTCAACGGTCCGTGAGTCGGAGTGCTATGAGAAAATATTATGATGCTCCTGCTTTTCTCACAGCTTTGATGCCGCAGACCCGACAATTGAGAAGAATATCAGGCCTTATCATCCCAATATCCATCCAAAAGCGACACATTGGTGCGTTTCATGACGGGGATCAGCAATGCGCCGAAAACCGCTCCACCAATATGAGCCCACCAAGCAACCCCACCTTCGGAATCAAGCCAAACATTTATAAACTGCAAGATCAGCCAGCCACCAAGACAAATGTAGGCAGGAACACGTAACGGGATTCGTCCAAGAAACAATCCCCATATCTTGATATTGGGATGAAGCATCAAATACGCAGCCACAATTCCCGATGTTGCTCCGGATGCACCAATCAGCGGAACCGGAGATCCCCAGCTAGCAACAATATGAAATGCGGCTGCTCCCATTGCGCAAAGACAATAGAAGAGCAGGAACCTGAAATGTCCCATGGCATCTTCGACATTGTCGCCAAATACCCAAAGAAAGGCCATATTTCCAAGAAGATGCATCCAGTCCGCATGCAAGAAAGCATAGGACAAAGGAGCCGTCAGCAAAATCGGATCTGATAGGGCCAGACCGACGGCTTGAAAATCTGAGAACTGCCGAGGAATCAAACCAAAAGCAAGGGCATAATCCTGCAGTACCAATCCCGCGCTACCAGAATTGGTCAGCAAGAAGATCAGCACATTCAAAGCGATCACACCAAGCGTGACGAATTGCAGGCGAACATGAGTTAGTGAGTTTTTGTCATGCAAAGGGATGAACATAGCAGAACCCTATCGGTCAGATGGCTAAAACAGAAAACCTATCGGGTCTTACCCGGTATCCATAAGATATCCTCACGCCCCTTGTCGTTGGTCCAACGAGCTGCCACAAAGAAAAAATCAGATAGTCGATTGATATATTTAATGGATTGAGGGGAAATATTTTCTTCTTCGATCGCTGCCAATTCCGTAACCAGGCGCTCTGCACGGCGCGAAACTGTCCGAGCATGATGCAAATGCGCCGAAGCAGCACTGCCACCAGGCAGAATGAAACTCTTCAACGGATCAAGATCGGTATTCAGCTGATCGATTTGTCCTTCCAGCCGCTCAACCTGACTATCCAGAATTCGCAAAGGCTCGTAAGGCAGCTCCTCTCCGGTATCAGGCGTTGATAGATCCGCCCCCAGATCAAACAGATCATTCTGAACATCTGACAACATGGCATCCAGTTCTGCAAATTCCGCCATGTACAAACGGGCCAAACCCACGATGGAGTTGGTCTCATCCATCGTGCCATAAGCATCGACCCGCAAATCATGTTTGGCCCGACGCTCGCCATTTCCAAGCATCGTCGTACCTTTATCTCCCGTGCGGGTATAGATCTTATTGAGTTTGACCATTATTGGCCCCTTTTCTGACTGAAGAGCGTAAACACAGGAATGCAGGCAAAAGAAAAAGCGCATTTGTTTCCAAATGCACTTTATCAAACGTCTCAGCCTTATCAATCCATCCGAATGACAGGATGGATCAACACAGGATCATATGATCAGAATTTGTATCCGACACGTCCACCGACATGGGTCAATCCATGGTTCCATGTACCAAGGCCGGCATTTGAGAGATGTTCCACAGTCAACATGAAGCGATAATTATCGTAATCGAAACCAATGGAAGCGGTCTCACGGAACAGAGCACGGGTACCAAGTGGCTCGCGCTTAGGATCGGTATCTTTCAAATTGCCATCATGAACAGCACCGCCGAAGCTGGCCTCAATAAAGACGGGACCCCAGATTGGATATAGCCAGCTAAGACCAACATAACCATAGCTGGTGTCACCTGCAGTATTCACCGATCCACCTATATGAGGACGCGGTGTCAGAAGCACATTCAGGAAGGACTTGTCTTCAGCATCACCCCAAAGTGGTGAGAAAAGCACCTCACCCTGGATATCGATAGAGCCCTGTTCGCGTCTGTCAACGTCATGAGCGAGAACGCCCATACGCAGTTCGCTGATGAAAGGACTGGGTGATGACAATGCAGACCCATAGTCTGCGGCATGAACCAACCCAGAACTTGCCATCAACAGACCAGCCGTCAAAAAAAGTGTTTTGCGCATACCCAATCCCATTCAGTCAATATCGTCGCGATACTCAGTCAAGATCCTGTTTACTGGAACACGAAGAAGTTTGCCACAAAAACCTGAGGTTAATTCAAAACTGGCAGCGAAGCGTGATATTTGCGTAACAGAGGGTCAATTTACCCCGTGAACACTCAAGCTTATACGGCAGGAAATCTTAGTCTTCCGGGTTCAGATATCCTACGAACGGCACTTCACGATATGCATGTCCCTTATCCATACCATAACCAACGACAAATTCATCGGGGCATTCAAAACCAACATAGTCGCCATCAATCTCTGCTACACGCTTACCTGGTTTATCCAGCAAGACAGCCACGTCGGCCCGACGAGCCCCCCGTTCATTCAGTAATTGCTTGGCAAAAGCCAGTGTTCGTCCGGATTCCAGAATGTCATCGATAAGCAGAACATCACGTCCTTCGACGAGTGTCTCAATATCCCGCACAACACGTACATTCCCGGTTGATTTCGTTCCACTGCCATAGCTGGATAGCGACATGAATTCTACTTCCAGCGGAACGCCTGCCCGATATAGAGATCGCAACAAATCCGCGGCAAAGACGAAGCTGCCTTTTAGCACTGCAATCACGAGCAGATTTTCGTAGCCCGCATTGGCGATTTCCTCTGCCAGATCTGCATTGCGTTTGGCCAATGTATCCTCGTCATAGAGGACATGGATAATGTCAGTCATGAAGATCTGATCGTCCGTTTCTCTCGAAAACTCCGAATTCACCTGAAATCATCGTAGCAGATATCAGAAAACCCAGAGTTTTTCATATAACCAGAGTCCGAAAAAATTTCGGCGGTCAACATCAGACCCTGGTACCTATTTGGAGGGAGTCACTCGCAAAGAAATCTGCTTCGCCTGGACCGGAGCCGCCACCTGAGAAGAGACCGTCTTGCTCTCTCCTGGCCCCAAGCCAACTCCCTCTGGTTCCAATGACCATGAATATAGCTCTATGCCGTCCTTGCCAAGCACTGAAAGCTCCACTTTTGGCAATAAAACCGGCTCTCCCCCAGCATTCACAAGATCAGCCTCAACAGATATCACGGGTGTGCCGGATTTTTGTTGCAACCGAGCAGAGACACCACGCAAGGAAACCCCGCTGAGATTGACCTCCATTCCCAACATGGAATAAAGACCGGCAAAATCCGGAGACAAGCGAACAAATGTGGCTGGCATTGCAAAAAAGCCCACAATTAACATAAGACTCGCGACCAAAGCACCACCACCGCTTAACCAATAGAGGCGATCATTCTTGCCATCGCCGGCAGTTTTGTTTTTCGCACGGCCTTTCGAGTGCCGCTTTTTACGAACAGCAGATTCTATATCCTGGCCGGTTTTGCCTTTCCCTTTTGCGACAGCTTTTTGTGCTTCAAAAGCATCTGCATCCATCATGTCAACAACGGGGCTATCCTGATCTGATCTCTCTGACATTGCCGCTTGGGTTACATCAATCTCGGGCGCAGAATCATCCTCTCCAAACAAAGCATCAATGTCGCCCTGGCTTTGCTCCTCTCCACTATCAGAAGGATTATCAAACAATGCATCAATATCGCCCTGGCTTTGTTCTTCCCCCCCATCAGAAGGACTGTCAAACAATGCATCAATATCGTCCTGGCTCTGATCATCCCCGCCGCCGGAGGGGCTATCGAACAGAGCATCGATATCATCCTGGCTCTGATCCTCACCACCATCTGAAGGGCTGTCAAACAATGCATCAATGTCATCCTGGCTCTGATCATCCCCGCCGCCCGAGGGGCTATCGAACAGAGCATCGATATCATCCTGGCTCTGGTCTTCACCAGCACCTGAAGCGCTGTCAAACAAAGCGTCTATATTGTCCTGGCTTTGTTCTTCGCCGCCAGAAACCATATTCTTTACATCGTCCTGACTGGTATCCAGTGCTTGCTCCAGACTTTTGGCATCATCAGCTTCCGACTTGGCCAACCAGGTATCACCGCAATTGGCACATCGTACTTTGCGACCGTTTTCCCCCAGATAATTGTCTGGAACCTGATAAGAAGTAGTGCAGTTGGGGCAGGTAATCTTCATGGAAACAGCGCCGCGTTTGACCGATCGACATCAAGCCGTCGATATTTTTCTTTTCCGAATCATCCACAATATAGATTATCAACAACTGGCGCTTTGCCAAGACAGATGCAATCAGGCAATCTCATCCCAATCTTATACGGGAGCGACAGCTTTGATTCGGTTTGAAAATGTAGGATTGCGCTATGGTGTCGGTCGCGAAGTGCTCCGCGATGTCTCCTTTGACATCGGCCCCAACTCCTTCCAGTTTCTTTCCGGTCCTTCCGGTGCGGGAAAAACGTCTCTCTTGCAGCTGATGTTTCTATCATTGAAGCCAAATAGGGGATTGATCAGGGTCTTTGGCAAAGATACTGCACGCCTTGATCATGATGAGTTGGCAGAGTTACGTCGCAATATCGGCTTTGTCTTTCAGGAATTTCGGCTTCTCAATCACCTGACTACATTTGAGAACGTTGCCTTGCCTTTGCGCGTGCAAGGACTGTCCGAGCAGGATTACAGAACAGACGTGAAGGAATTGCTGCAATGGGTGGGACTTGGCCATCGCATGCATGTCTATCCACCCGTCATGTCTGGTGGCGAGAAGCAACGAGCGGCCATCGCACGTGCCCTCATTTCCCGTCCGAAACTACTCTTGGCTGATGAGCCTACCGGTAACGTCGACCCCATTCTGGCACGCCGACTGCTCCGTTTGTTCATCGAACTGCATCGTTCTGGAACTTCTATCGTCATTGCCACCCACGATACCGGTCTCATGGATCAAATTCAGGCTCGCCGAATTGTGCTCAATGACGGCGCTTTGTTCATTTATGACTGATGGAGACCGTTCATGATCAATACTCCATCCAATACCCAGAATTTGTCACAGGGTTCAGGACCGAACCTTGGCCCAAACGGCAACATCCCTCCCATGCCCTCTGCTTCGACACCACCTCCAATGCCGTCGTCCGAACAAAGTGGTGGTATATCTCACGAGCGCTCCAGCAACCCCTTTGCCATTGGCAAAAGACCCGGTCCAATCGTTCCCAAAGGAACAATTGCCGGCCACGCTTTGGTACTAGTTATCGCAATCATGAGTTTTTTGGCCGCCCTCACAGTTGCTGCGGTGACAATGATTTCGAGTGCGACTCGTGACTGGCAAAGCGATATTGGCCGAGGTGCAACCATTCAAATTCGCCAAATTGATGGTATCGATATCGAAGCCCAGTTGGCCAAAGCCATCGAAATCGCCCGAGCCAGCCCCGGCATTGGTGAAGCCACGGCATTGAGCATCGCTGAATCCAGTGCCTTGCTGGAACCTTGGTTGGGGCTTGATCTTGCATTTGACGATTTACCAATTCCAAGACTGATCGAGTTGACGATTACCAATCCCTCCGATGTCGATTTCATTGGGCTATCTTCCAGACTACAAGCTGAGGTCAAAGGAGCAATTCTCGACAACCATCGTTTCTGGGTTGAACGCCTTCGCTCCATGGCCGAAACCGCCATTCTGATTGGCTTCACAATTTTATTTCTGGTGCTTGCAGCAACGGTACTTACTGTCATCTTCGCCACCCGTTCCGCGATGGCAGGTAATCAGGAAACAATAGCAGTCCTTCATTTTGTTGGAGCCAGCAACCGTTTCATCGCTTCAGAATTCCAACGCAAATTCTTCACTCTTGGTCTGAAAGGCAGTTTGGCAGGTGGGTTGTTTGCTATTTTGACTTTCGTGATTTTCCAGCTTCTGCTTTCCAATGACACTGCAAGTGCAGCGGCCGATCAGATGCAGGCACTTCTGGGCGTAATCGGGCTGGATTTATCAGCCTATCTCGCAACGCTCGGGTTGACATTTGTCATTGCGATTCTCACAGCGATAACAACAAGATTGACGGTGATGAAGACTTTGAGCAAACTGCATTAACATGCGACGATTGCTCAACGATCATGACCGGCTAGAAAAAGACACACTCATCTGGCATGTTTCATGTCATTCTTGGAACAAGGATGAATCACTTAACCGATGGCAGAACGCCTTATCTTGGGGATCCAAAGACAGAAATGTCAGATCACACAACAGCCAGTGCCCCTTTTGCTTCTCCATCCAACCTGTCACCACCCAACGGCAAGACAGGCACTCCTTCTCTTGCGCCCAAAACTCCGGGCAGTCATCGTAATCTCTTGAGATGGCTTTTGGCATTTGCGGTTCTAGGCTTGTGTCTATGTGCCCTGTTGATCTGGGGCTTTTTGCTTTTCGCGTCCAACGCCCTGCAGACCCGCTCAAACCTTCCCGACAAAGCCGATGCAATCGTTGTTGTAACCGGTGGCAAAGGACGACTTGAAGCAGCGGGCTCTTTATTTGCGAAAGGACTTGGCGACAAGTTGCTGATCTCAGGAGTTCATCCCAAATTCAAACTTGGTCATTTACCTAGCAATCTGAAAATCAGTAGTGAGAAACGAAGCTGCTGCATTGAGCTCGACCGCCGTGCTCTGAACACGGTGGCCAATGCAACCCAAACCGCTCAGTGGGCTCAGAAGCATGGTTATGACAATCTGATCGTCGTGACCAGTGCTTACCACATGTCACGTACCATGCTGGAAATGCGACGCGCTTCACCTGATATTACCTTCCAAAGCTATAGTGTACCGCATACAAACAATGAGACATTCAGGCGACGGATAAGCAAACCGGATACACTCAAACTCCTCATCAAGGAATATGGCAAACTCCTTTTGGCCTTTTTCCAGTTAAGCGGCGAGCGTCTGGCGAAATGAGGATGGACACAGCGCCATTTTTCGCACATAACGAGCAAAATCCACGACGATGTGAGGAAATGAAACATGCTGTTTCTCCGCTCCGCCCTGTTTAATACAGCATTTTACCTCAATACGGCCTTTCTGGTAGCGATCTGCATGATCACCTTTGTTCTCCCACGGTACTATATCATTCAAGTCATTCGCTTCTGGGGCACCTCCACCGCTTGGCTGTTTAAAGTCATCGTCGGCGGAACCGTCGAGTTTCGAGGTAAAGAAAATATCCCGGAAGGTGGGATTATCATGGCCTCCAAGCATCAAAGCGCTTGGGAGACTGCTGCTCTCCTTCCTTTGGTCAAAGATCCTGTCTACATTTTCAAACGCGAACTGCAGCATATTCCCTTTTTCGGCTGGTGTTCTATCAAAGCTGGTATGATTCCTATCAACCGTGGTCAGAAATCGAAAGCGCTGAAGCAGATGCTCAAACGCGCCAAGGAAGAAATTGCAGACGACCGCCAAATCATCATCTATCCGGAAGGAACCCGTCGTCCTGTTGATAGCGAACCACAATATAAATTTGGCATCACCTCTATCTATCAAATCCTGAAAGTGCCTTGTGTTCCTGTTGCCCTCAATTCCGGCCTTTTTTGGCCACGCCGCAGCTTCATGCGTTATCCTGGTAAGATGATCGTTCAGATCCTTCCCCCGATTGAACCAGGTCTGAAAGGGCAAGAATTTTTCGACACACTTACGGAGCAGATTGAAAGCACATCCAATGCATTGCTCGCAGAAGCAAGGGAAGAAGACCGCCCCTATCTAGCACCCAAGAGTCAATCATAAAATCAACATATTGTATTTACCTAAAAGCTATACTACATAATGTAGATCTTTCTAAGCTTGATTCGGCTTGATTTATGTTCTATATTTGTTCCGATCGAGATGATGGAATGCAAGAAGCTGGCTAGGAATTTACATGAACCTTGGTCCGAAGAAAAAAACAAGCATACATGCTAACCTTCCCAATCGGTTTTGCTATTGGCAAGGGGAAGGCGGCCATTCCTATCTGTTTTCGCGTATTGAGCTTAAAGATCTGAGCAGTTTTTCCGATTGTGTGCTTCTTGTTTCAATTGAGGCAACCAATCAGGCGCCAGATTTATTATGGGTTGGTCATATTTCCAATCTGCCGTCAACTATATCAAGCAATCTACAGTCCCAAGACAGCACTTCCATTGGCATCTATGTTCATCTTCTGGCTGGAAATATCAAAGTCCAAAAAGAAGTCATTGACGATCTATGCTACAATTGTGAGCGGACTGCACTGGAATCCGTCGCTTAAGCTTCTCTTTTTTAGTCCTTATCCGCAAGCCAATTTGTTGTAGCGTTAAAACTGCATGTCAAAACTAATGGTGTAATACAGCACACCATTACATTTTTCAGACTTACCGTATTCCCTACAAAACCCTATGCTTATGTGACGGCCGATAGGCGAGCGCACAGATACATCCTTGATGGCGATTGAGATGAGGAGTGTATCGACAGGGATGGCCTGCACCCTCTCAGGCCCTGATCCCAGATCAGGAACAGCTGATACGAGCTATAGTTTTGGACCGACAAACGCCCCTTTGGACGGATCCGAAGGGGTTTTTGTTGATGAAGCATTGCTCTTAACATG